>JANNDB010000192.1:0-7835 GCA_031387285.1 Betaproteobacteria bacterium
AGATCCGCCATGCGAATCAGCTTTTCGACGTTTGGTCGCGAGATCAATGTGCGGCTCAGCATGGTCACCTGCTGCTCGACATTTGGCTGCACCGCCAGGCCGGACATCAAAGGTTTCAGGATTGACTGGGTATCCACAAAAATCCGGGCGGTCGCCTCGTACTTGTCCGGCACGGCGAGCACCACCACCACACCCACCAAGGCCACAAACCAGGCGACCGCGATCGCCGGCCAGCGGTGTTTCCACATGCCCTTGAGGACCGAGATTACCTGCCCGAGTAGTTCATCCATCGGCGTATATCGATTCGATCAGGTACTACAAGACTGGTCGGGTGACGCCCTTGGCGGCGATGCCGTCAATCGAGTCAGAACCAGCCCTGTGGAATGATCAGAATGTCACCCGGCTTCATCTCGACGTTGGCAGAAATGTCGCCGCGCTTGATCAAGTCCTTGATGCGTACGGCGTACTGCTTGTCACCCTCGGACGCACGCAAAATAGACGCCCCGTTGCCATCCGCAAAGTCGGTCAAACCACCCACCGCAATCATGACATCAAGCAATGTCATCTTTTGTTTGTAGGGAAGGAACTGCGGCTTGGCGGCCTCTCCAACCACACGAATCTGCTCGCTGTAGGGGCCGACAAAACTCGTGACAATGACCGTTACGATTGGATCGCGAACGAACTTGGACAGCGACTTCTCCACGTCGCGGGCGATCTGGCTGGACGTCTTGCCTTGCGCAATCAATTCGTCCACCAACGGCGTAGTAACTTTGCCATCGGGGCGCACCGGCACCGTCATTGACAGCTCCGGGTTGCGCCAAACGATGATGTTCAGGTTATCGCCAGGCCCCACCAGGTAGTTGTAGTCGGCAGTCGCGGCAGTCGCGGGCGCTGGCGGGTACTTCGGACCGGAGGCGCAGCCGATGAGCAGCCAGGCCAAGCAGACCATTACCAACCACCGCATCAATGTCCCGGCCGGGCTCAAATGGATCGTCATCGTAGGTTCCCCTTCAGTCAGAGCACGACCGTGCAATACAAGCAGGAAATATAGCGTATTTGTTCATTAAATCAACAATTTACGCAGGCTTCTTCAACACTTGTATCAAACTCGCAACTACTTCACACCACCCGATGGCGGGCCACCGCGTAAGCGCGGGCGAATGAACATCAGCAGGAGTTTTTGAACAGGATTCGCGTTCCCCATGGGCCTCCAGGTGAACTTCAGTTTCTGGTGGTAGGCATCGAAATGCATGCCCCAAGGGGCGGCGCGCATGGCGCCCCGCTTGAGCAGCAACTTCATGACCGACGCCCCCATTACCCCTGCACACAGCTCGCAGGCCATGATCGTGGAAGGGCCGCGTTTCTCCTGAAAATTGACGGCTTCCGGCGCCACCAGGTAGTTGCGATTCATCATGGAGGGCGACAGGCCCGCAATGAAGCGTGCGTATTGCTCCTGCACCTCCTGCCCCTCCCACTTGAAATAGTCCTCCGCGCTCATGCCGGTTGGCGAGAAGTACAGGAGCGCGGTACCAACACCCAGTGGCGCAGCAGTCAGGACGGGGATGCCCTTCTCCCGGCACTTCGCAAACACCATCCGGCGCGCTGGCAGGGCAAAGAAGTCGAGCCCATCGACGTAGATATCCACATCCCGCAGGAACTCATCGACGTTGTCGGGTTGGACGCCCTTGGGGAACAGGCGGATATCGACTTCCGGGTTGATATCGTGCGCCAGTTGGTTCATCGTCGCCAGCTTGGAGTGACCCATAAACGGCATGAAAGCGCCCGCCTGGCGATTGATGTTGTGCACATCGAACTCGTCAAAGTCGGAGATGGTGAAATTGGTGATGCCCAAACGGCAAAGGGTCAACAAGTGTGCGCCCCCGACCCCCCCGAGGCCTGCGATGGCGATGCGGGCTTTTTTGAGGACCTGTTGCTCCGCAGCAGTAACCCAGCCAATATTGCGAGAAAAGGCCCTGTCATAGGCAAACTGGATAGGGTTGGTCATGGGGGGACTGTCCTTGTGTACTTGCTTTACATTGTGCGCCCGACTCAGGCGGTGGGACCACTCCCACCAGCGGGTCGAAATACCATTATGGTAAGGTTCCGCCGTGAGCCGCGAAATACTCCGCCAGATCCTCGACCAGGCCCGTTGGGCCCCCAGCGGCGACAACACGCAACCCTGGCGCTTCGAGATCGTTGACGACATGCACATTCGCGTGCACGGAACCGACACCCGCGACCATATTCTTTACGACTTTGACGGCCATCCCAGCCATATTGCGCATGGCGCCCTGCTGGAGACCATGCACATTGCTGCGACGGCGTTTGGCTATCGCAGCAGCTGGCTGGCTCACTCTTCGGGGGAGCATCGAAGCCCAACGTACCACGTGAGGTTCGCTGTAGACCAAGATGTGGCCAGGGACCCGCTCGCGGACTTCATAGTAAGTCGCACGGTACAGCGCCGGCCGATGCGAACGACGCCATTGAGCGACGCGCAGCGGCACGCCCTAGTCGCGGCGGCCGGCAGCAATTTCAAAGTTCAATTGTTCGAATCCGGCGCGCAGCGCAGACAAGTTGCGTGGTTGCTGTGGCGCAGCGCAAAGATTCGGCTGACGTGCCCCGAAGCCTACCCGGTGCACAAGGAAATCAT
Organism: Betaproteobacteria bacterium; assembly: GCA_031387285.1. GTDB lineage: Bacteria > Pseudomonadota > Gammaproteobacteria > Burkholderiales > Burkholderiaceae_C > CAISIP01. Next base: position 2,651 of record JANNDB010000192.1, read on the forward strand.
CGAATGGCGTGCACAGTTCAGCAAGGACCGCATACCGGAGCAGGCAGTCGGCGTTGACCCGGCTACCGCCCGATTGATGGAATGGGTTATGCAAAGCTGGGGCCGGGTCCAGTTTTTCAATCGATTCCTGTTTGGGACCATCGCACCGCGCATTCAACTGGACCTGCTGCCAGGCCTTATGTGTGCCGCGCATCTCTTGGTACGTCCCTTGGTGCGTCCACAGCGTGTGGAGGACTGGGTTGAGCTTGGTATGGCTTGGCAGCGCGTCTGGCTGACTGCTACCAAGCAGGGCTTGCACTTTCAACCTGAAATGACGCCCGTGATATTTCGCTGGTATGCACGCGCCGGACGGCAGTTTTCAGCCAAGCAGGAGCTTTTTGAGCAGGCTGTGCAGCTTTCCACCGAATTCGAGCGCATCACAGGGTCTACCACTGCGGATGATTTCGGATTTTTTGCACGCGTAGGAAGCGCACCGGTACCACGCAGCCGATCCATTCGGATAGACCTAGACGACCTGCTTCAGCCAAGATCCTGATCAGAAAGCCTTGTGCGGCTTTATGTGCAGTAGAACGGTGCCGCCGATGATCAGCGCGATACCCATTGCCCGCAGCATCGTGATGTGCTCCGCAAAAATGGCCACTCCTGCCACCACGGTGATGGCGTTGGCCATCGCCAGCTGCAATGGCACGATAACGGCCGCCCGGCCCCGTTGAAATGCGGCCTGGAGCAGCACCAGACCAGCCACGTTCGCTACGACGACCGCCAGCAAAAACGGATCGATCAGGATCGACCAAGTCATCACGGACTTCCCAGGTCCGGAATAGCCAACAGTCAATGCCTTGGTCAGGATTGAACCCGCGCCAAAGCACATTCCCACCACGAGGGCAAGCAGAATTTCCGGGCGCGGCGACCTCCGATTTGCCAGCAACATCGCCCCGCCCGCCACCAACAATGCCATTAGCAGAATCAACAGGCGGGCGCCACCAAATGCCATTACATGCGAGTCTTCAGCCTCCCAGGCCAGAGCAACCGCACCCAACACGGTCAGCAACACCCCCGACCACTCAAGAGCACCTAGTCGCTCCTTCAAAAAAACTACTGCCATGATCACAAGGAGAAGGTCCCCTGCGGACATTAGTGGCTGCACAAGGCTGATGTCACCCAGCGCTGTGGCCTGCACGAAAAGCACCCACCCAAAAGTTGTCGCCACAAAACCCGAGAGCCAGCGCCAGTCCGCGACGAGAGACCGAACCACCTCCCAGGCGGGAGCCCTACCGATCTTGGGTTGCTCGGCATCGGCCGAAAGCTTCCACATAAAATAACCCAGCTGAATGAGCAAGGTGGCAGCCAAGGTGGTCACGACGACGGTCATACAGTTACTATAGCCTACCAGTAGTGTCCCAACGTTTTTCAGAGGAGAACGAGCTGTTGAGGCTCGGAATTTGCATGCGAATCGTTTGGGGATTGCGTAAGTAGTTACAGGGACTCCTCACGCGGTCAAGCGCTGACTGAATTGGTTTTTTCTTGTTTACGGTGTTCGACGATAACGTGTAGTCAAGAGGCGAGTAAACGAGGAATAGACTGCACATTTACGGACGGCCTTGTTGTTGCACTTGTTGTGCGGGCCCAGATACGAACCGCTCGATGGGGCTCCATTTGATTTCCGTAGACGTATGCCACGACAACTTACTCAAGCTTACCCATCGCCGGAAGAAGTGGCTCCGCAAATTTGAACAGCGCGATAAGTGGAAGCTCTGGGTATGAAGCCGTGCCGAAGGTGACCTGGCGAGAAGGAGTTTCCGATGGTGAAGAAATCTGCGCGCCGCACCCGGCGTGTGCACACGGCAGAGTTCAAGCGCGCGTGGCCCTTGCAGCGCTGCGCGAAGACAAGACCCTGACCGAACTGTCCAAGCAGTTCGAGCTGCACCCCACGCAGATCGTGGAGTGGAAGCGCCAACTGCTTGAGAACGCTGCCCACGCGTTCGCTGGCACCGACGTATCCCCGCCCGTCGACTTGGCCCCGCTACAGGCCAAGATTGGCCAGCAGGCGCTGGAGCTGGATTTTTTAAGCGGCGCGCGCACCAAGGCGGGATTGCTGAGCGCAAAGCGATGATCGACCGGGACCGCCCCTTGAGCATCACGCAGCAGGCCTCGCTGCTGGGCATCAGCCGCGGCTCGGTGTACTACCTGCCCAGGCCGGTGAGCGAAGCCGACCTGGCGCTGATGCTGCGCATAGATGAGCTGCACCTGGAGTACCCCTTCATGGGCGCGCGCATGCTGCGCAACCAATTGCATCGAGCAGGCATCCGGGTCGGCCGGCGCCACCTGGGCGCGCTCATGCGGCGCATGGGTATCGCGGCGCTGGCTCCACAGCCGGGCACCAGCCGGCGTGAGCCCGGGCACAAGATCTATCCCTACCTGCTGCGCAAGCTGCCCATCACGCGCTCCAATCAGGTCTGGGCGCTGGACACCACCTACATCCCGATGGCCCGCGGCTTCGTGTACCTCACGGCCGTGGTGGACATGGCCAGCCGACGGGTGCTGGCGCACAGGGTCGCGATCACGCTGGAGGCGATCCACGCCGAGGAGGTGATCGAGCAGGCCATGCTCAAGTACGGCTGCCCCGAGATCGTCAACACCGAACAGGGCAGCCAGTTAACGGCTACCGAGTTCACCGACGTGGTGCTGGGCAAGGGCTGCAAGCTCAGCATGGACGGGCGCGGCGCTTGGCGCGACAACGTGTTCGTCGAATGGCTGTGGCGCAGCGTGAAGTACGAAAGGGTGTACCTCAAGGCATACGACAGTGTGAGCGCAGCGCGCACCGACATTGCCGACTACCTTGGCTGGTACAACACGCATCGGCCTCCCTCCAGTCTGGAGCGAGCTACGCCCGACCAGAAGTACTTCACCGGCCTGCCGCGGCTCAAGCACGCCGCGCAAGATGAAATCCCCGGTGCGCCCCGAGTTGCAACCCGCCCGCAGTCCACTTATGAATCGGGGAAAGTTGTTCAGACAAGCGGAGCCATTTCTCGAGGTATGCCGCCTGTGATGTCTTCGTGCTGCCATCGACGGTTGAGACCTGGGCTTGTTAGCGCTGGAAGCCATGCGGTTCTCCAAGCTGCTGATCGTCACCTCGGCCATCGTGTCCGCAGAGGAGCTTGTGACCGAAGGCAATAATGGTTTCATTGTGGATCCGCATGACGTTGCACCGGTATCCAGCCTGACGACGCTGGCTGCAGACACCGAGCTGCATAGCACGATGGGGCAGCGAGCACGGTTCAATCGAATGCATACACACCGGAAATCGTGGTGTCTGAGTCAGAGAATACGCACCGTATTGTCCTGGCCAAGCATCACCAGACTGCGTGAACGGCTGAGTTGCCGATTCGAGAGGGGGCCCAACCGGCTATAGGTGGTCCTTCATAATTCTGGATTGAGCGGTTGGGATAAGTCCGGCCTTGAGGGCTTGGATCGATTCGCAATCATCGCGCCGCGTGGAGTCGGGATTTTTGACAGTGAAGTGCTAATGGCTGACTTGCGTCTCCCAGCAAGTGCAGATCGGAAAGATAAAATACAATTAATTCATGTACTTACTGCATCTATTCGATATTTGGCACGCTATGTGCTTAAGTTCCGGTAGGCCGTTTATTCGAGCGGCTCAACAAGCATCTGAAAGGGGTAGTTATGAGCAAGTTTAAGAATTCGCTGGTCGCCTTGGCGATTGGCGCTGCAGCGGTGGGGTCTGCTTCTGCCTCAGTGATCAATGTCGGTGGAATTCAGTGGGATCCCGACGCGGTAAATGATTTCTTGGTTACCGGCAATTTTGACCAGATCTTTACCCCTAACAACCAAAATCCGGGTTCGGTCACGAGTGGCTTTGGGTCGGTCCAGTCGATCAACGGCTCGTTAGCCTACTGCACACTTGGGCCGAACTGCAAGCTGACCTTTGTATTTGACAACTACACGGTTATCGCCGGGCCGGGTTTTCCAGTTGCGTTTTCTGGCGGAACGATCAAGTTGTATGTAGATAACGATGCCGCTCTTGATAACAGCATCGCGGGTGCTAGCGACGGTGCACTATGGCTGGATCTGGCTGGTAACGGTACGCTTCTGGGTGGGGCAAGCTTGGTCGTTTCGAACCCTTTCCCTTTCACTGCCGCCCAAGGCCAAGGTTTCTTGGACGTGGTGGGCGGCCCGGCGGGGCCCTTCTTTGACACGGATACGCTGTTCGGCGCAGATTTTCTTTTTACGACAACGGACCCGCTAAACAATAATACTTTTGGTGGCTCGTTCACTATCAGCGGCGACTCCGTGCCTGAGCCCGGATCGCTGGCATTGGTGGGTGCCGGTCTGCTCGGTTTGGTGGGCCTGCGCCGCCGCAAGGCGGCATGATCGGTGGTTGGCCGGGTTGCAGTCTCCACGCAGTGGGCGCATCCGGCCTCAGTCGGCTTCCATTAGGTAAGTCGTCCCTTTCTTGATGCTGATACCCGCGGAACGCAAGTTCGGCGGGTATTTTACTTATGCCCTATTGAACGCATACCTCGTACCAGACGATATCCGGGTCAACTCGACCTTCTGCCGCCCAGACTCCTCATATGGTCGCCAGTGTCAATAGTGTCAGCGCCTGGGTTTGGTTTTTTTAGTTTGGGATCGATCGGGTGATGCGATACGAGCGTTGCAGCGACGATGAATCAGACTCATATCCGCGGATTGGTTACCAGCACTTCATCGATTCGTCACGGGCCTGCCTCGCTCTAGAGTCGGGGATCTGCCTTGCGGTGCCCTTGTAGGAGCCTCGAGGGTTGCCCTATCGTTGCTCGTATCGCATCGCCAGATCGATCCGGGTGTGTTCTCCCTCCTTCAGCTTGGGTGCGTCCTGTGCGGCTGTGCCTGCATGCCGATGGCCCAAACGAATCCGGCCAGCTCGCGTGCGACGGCGATGCAGGCTTTGTTGGCCTGCAAGCCACGAGCGTTCAGTGCAGCAAAGCGCTGAGTCAGTCTGAGCTGCGCCTTCCAGGCCACTGTCCGTATCGACTCAGGCAGGTCCTGTTGCCGAAGCTGCGCCTCTTTGCCGATGCGCGCCTTGAAGCGATAGTTCCAGGCGGCCTCGGTCAGCAGTCGGCGCGCGTGCGCGTTGCCCGTTTCGGTGATGCTGCCGCGGCGGGTGCGCTCACCGCTGGAATGC
>JANNDB010000495.1:0-3488 GCA_031387285.1 Betaproteobacteria bacterium
CAGCGCGAATTGATGGCGCTGCTCGACATGCCGCTGGGGGCCGTGCGCGAAATGATCCCGCGGCTTGAAGCCGGTGGCCTCATCAAGACGGTGCCGCAACGCGGTTTGCAGATCGCCCCGGTGGACCTCAAGCTCATTCGCAACGCGTTTCAGATCCGCGCCATGATCGAGCGCGAGGCCATTGCCCATTTTGTGCTCAGCGCCAGCACCGAAGAACTTGTAGCCATTGCTGCCAGCCATCGCGACATCCTGCGCCGGGCCAGCGCGCAGCGCAGCGACGACCTGCTGATCGATGACGCCCAGGCGCTCGACTGGGGGCTGCATGATCGCATGGTGGATGCCCTGGGCAATGAATTGCTGTCCGAAATCTACCGCGTCAACACCTTGCGCGTGCGCCTGATCAAGCTCGAGCACAGTGTCATCACGCCCGCGCGCCTGATACCCGCCATGCACGAGCACCTGCAATTCATCGGCGCCCTGCTGGAACGCGATGGCCCGCGCGCCGTGGCCCTCCTGATGGACCATATTCACAGTGCGCGTGAGCGGGTCATCGAAGCACCGCTGGAGCAGGTGCGTGCCGAATGGGCCGAACCGAAATCATCGTCTCCGCCGATAACGACCAACAAGAGGAAAAAATCGTGAACCAGGATATCCATGGCCTATGGCCGGCGTTATTGATACCGGTAACTCCCGACGGTGCGGTCGACACGGCACGCGCCATCGCCCACAGCCAGAACATGCTCGCGGCCGGGTGTGACGGCGTCACCCTGTTTGGGACGACAGGGGAAGGACCGGCGTTCAGCGTTGCCGAACGCAAGGCCCTGCTGGCGAGCCTGCTGAAGGCCGGTGTGCGACCCGGTCAGGTCGTGGTTGTCACCAGCGCCTGCGCATTGCCCGAAGCTATCGAGCTCGGGCGCCATGCCAGTGCGCTTGGCTGCCACCTGCAGATGTTCATGCCGCCGTTCTATTTCCGCCAACCGCGCAGTGCAGGCGTGGTGGACGCGGTGTCGCAGGTCGTGCGTGGCATTGACGATGCACAACTCAAGCTGCTGCTCTATCACATTCCCGGGCTCAGCAGCGTTGAATTCAGCCATGAAAGCGTAGCCGAACTGGCGCGCCGCCATCCGGGCCAGGTGATCGGCGTGAAGGACAGCAGCGGCGACCTGGAGCATGGCCTCGCCCTCGCGCGCGCCTTTCCGGCGCTGTCTGTGCTGATCGGGGCAGAACAACATGTGGCGGCGACCATGCGCGTGGGCGGGTCCGGCTCGATCAACGGGCTGGCCAATATCGCACCGCGCCTGATGCGGCGCATCATTGACGCGCCAGCGGCCGTGAGCGCTGCAGACCGGCAATTGGTACTGGACCTGCTGGCTTTGTTGAGTGTGTTGCCTGCGATGCCGTTTGTGTGCGTGTACAAGACCATGCTCGCCGAACAGACCGGTGACGATGCCTGGCTCAACGTGCGCGCGCCGCTGTGCCTGCTGGATAACACCGAGGCGCAAACCGTGCGCAAGGGGTATCGTGCCATCGGCGCCGCTTTGACCCACATCTGATTTTTTGAAGGAGACAAACCCATGATCATTTCCCACCCCCAGCGTTCCCTGACGCGCCGCACCGTTCTTGGCGCAACTGCCGCCCTGGGCGCCGCAGCGCTGCCGGCCTTCGGCCAGGCCAAGACGGTGTTGCGCATCTCGACCCCCGCTGTGCCCGACGATTGGCACGGCAAGATGTGGACCGTCTTCAAAGAGACCCTGGACAAAAGCGCCCCGGGCGAATTCGACGTCCAGATCAACCTCAACGCGAGCTTGTTCAAGCAAGGTACCGAGCCTGCCGCGATGGCGCGTGGCAACCTGGAACTGGCGGCCATTTCTGCCCAGGACATTGCCAAGATCCTGCCCGAATACTCCATCTACACCGCAGGCTACCTGATCCGTGACCCGGACCATCAGCAAAAAGTCTTCAACGGGCCGATTGGCGCCGAGATGTACAAGGCGGTCTCGGAGAAGATGGAAGTGCAGATCCTCGGCATCGGCTATCTGGGCAGCCGGCAGGTCAACCTGCGCGAGGTGCGCAACGTCAAGACTCCCGCCGATCTGAAGGGCGTCAAGTTGCGCATGCCCGGCTCCAAGGAGTGGTTGTTCCTGGGTGAGGCCCTGGGCGCCACACCCACGCCACTGGCCTTCGGCGAGGTCTACCTGGGGCTCAAGACGGGCACGATCGACGGCCAGGACAATCCTTTGCCGACGGTGCGCGCAGCCAAGTTCTATGAGGTGACGAAGCAGATCATCATGACCAGCCACCTCAATGATGGCATCTTCATCGCCCTGTCAAACAAGAGCTACAACGCCCTGAACTTTGCCCAGAAGCGCAAAGTGTCGGACGCCGCCAAGGCCGCGATCGCCTACAACAACGAGAACCGCATCAAGGAGGAGGCGCAACTCGTTGACTTCTTCAAGAAGGAAGGCTTGCAGGTGGTGACCCCCGACGTCGATGCATTCCGCCGCACGGTGCAATCGGCTTACCAGAAGTCGGAATTCGCCAAGACCTGGCCGGCCGGGCTGGTGGAGCGCATCAACGCGGTCAAGTAGCCTTGGCCCGCTGGCTCAAGTCCGCTGCCGACGCGGTCGGCGGTGTGTTGTTCCTGGCGCTGTTCGTCGTGTTTGTGGTCCAGATCACGGCGCGCTTCGCGTTCAACCGACCGCTGGCCTGGACCGACGAAATGGCGGTCATCCTCTACGTCTGGGTCATCCTCTGGTCCGCGGCGACGATCGTGCCGGAGCGTGAACATGTGGTCTTTGACCTGCTCTGGAACAACGCCGGGCGGCGCACACGGCAAGTGATGCGCATCACGGGCCATTTGCTGATCGGCGGACTTGCACTGTGTGCGCTGCCGGCGAGTTGGGACTACGTCCGCTTCATGGCGCGCGAGGGCACGCCCGTCCTGGGCATTCCGTTCATGTGGGTATTCCTGCCGTTTGTGTTCCTGATGGTGGCACTGGGGCTGCGCGCGGCATGGGCCATATGGGGCGCGGCGCAGGGCCGGGGCCTTGAAACGGACGTGCGGCCGTGACCAGCGCCATCCTGGTTCTGGTCGGTGTGATGGTGGCAGGCATGTTGCTGCGCATGCCTATCGGTTTTGCCATGCTGGCCTCCGGCATCGCCTACCTGCTGGTCAAGGGGCAGGACGTCGGGCTGGTCGCCGAGCAGGTCGGCAACGGCCTCTACAACAGCTATGTGCTGCTGGCTGTTCCGCTGTTTGTATTCGCGGCCAACATCATGAATGCGGGCACGGTGAGCGAGCGCATATTTGACTTCTGCCGCATCCTGGTCGGGCGCATGCGCGGTGGCCTGGCGCAGGTCGATATCCTGGTGAGCGTGATTTTTTCCGGCATGAGCGGCAGCGCGATCGCCGATGCCGCAGGACCTGGTCTAGTGACCATCCGCCAGATGCTCAAGAAGCCCGAGTACACACGTGGTTTTGCAGGCGC
>JANNDB010000290.1:0-4653 GCA_031387285.1 Betaproteobacteria bacterium
CAGTTTCTGCTGGCAGCCCACAGCGCTGCGCAAGAGCAACTGGCCGGATTGGCCGGCTTCGCGCAGGTGCAGTGTTATCCGCCGGTGCCGCTCGGGATCCAGCGCGTGGCCAATGTGGAGCGTGCACAAATGCTGCTGGAGAGCGCTTCGCGCGTGGCACTGCAGGGGTTTCTGGCCGCCTGGCGGCCGCTGCTGCAATCGTTGCGGCAGAGTGCCGCGGGCAAGGGCGTGCTGCGCTGGGCGATCGACGTCGACCCGCTGGCGATCTGAAGCCTGCCCCGTCAAGCCAGCGCGGAGGCGCCGGGCCGGGGGGCCTGCAACAGGAATTCGCTGAACTGTGCTGAGGGCAAGGGCCGGCTGAACAGGTACCCCTGGCAATACTGGCAGCCGTGGGCGAGCAGGAAACTGTGCTGGCCGGCCGTCTCCACGCCTTCGGCGATCACTGCCAGGTTCAGGCTCTGGCCCAGCGCAACAATGGTGCGGGCGATCACCGCGTCATTCGGATCGGTCAACACGTCGCGCACAAATGACTGGTCGATCTTCAACTGGTCCAGCGGCAAACGCTTGAGGTAACTCAGCGACGAATACCCGGTGCCGAAGTCGTCCAGTGAGAAACCGACGCCAACCGACTTGAGCGCTGTCATCTTGGCGATGATGTCCTCCAGGTTGACGGCGAACATGCTCTCGGTGATTTCCAGCTTGAGCCGCGCCGGATCGGCCTGCGCCTTTTGCAGGGCGTCGATCACCTGGGATACAAAGTCGGTCTGGCGGAACTGGTGCACGCTTACGTTCACCGCCAGCGTCAGGTCGCGCGTGGCAGCGGAGCCAGCCCAGGTGGCCAGTTGCGTGCAGGCCGTGCGCAGCACCCACTGCCCGATATCGATCACCAGGCCTGACTGTTCCGCCACCGGAATGAACTCTCCCGGCGGCACCCGCCCGCGCACCGGATGTGTCCAGCGCAGCAATGCCTCGGCTCCCACCACCTCGCCGAGCGGCCCCACCTGCGGCTGGAAATGCAGTTCGAACTCATGGTTGGCAAGCGCCTGGCGCAGGTCGACTTCGAGCGCGGCGCGGGCTTCCACAGCCGCCTGCATGCGCGGATCAAAAAAGCGCAGGGTGTTGCGCCCCGCCGCTTTCGCCTGGTACATGGCCACGTCGGAACGCTTGAAGGCTTCTTCCACGCTGGCCGTGTTCTCGCCAAACAGCGAAACGCCAATGCTCGACCCGCTGCGGTGTTCACGCCCGGCGATGGCAAACGGCTTGTCCAGCACCTCCAGAATCTTGGTAGCCACGACGGTGGCGTGTTCCACGGCTTCGGCCTGGGTCGGACCGACATCGTCGATCAGCACCACGAACTCGTCGCCGCCCAGGCGCGCCACGGTGTCGGAATCGCGCACGCTGGCCAGCAGGCGCCGCGCCACCTGCTGCAGCAACAGGTCGCCCTTGTCGTGCCCCATGGTGTCGTTGAGCGCCTTGAAGTTGTCCAGGTCGATCAGCAGCAACGCGCCATGGGTCTTGTGACGGACGCTGGCGGCCAGGGCGTGCTCCAGGCGGTCCTGCAACAGGCGGCGATTCGGCAGGTCGGTCAGCGGATCGTAGAACGCCAGACGCCGGATCTCCTGCTTGGCACTCTTGCGCCCGGTGATATCGCGCGTCATCACCACAAAGCGTGGCTCCGCTCCGGCGTCCACTGCCTTGCGCGCGACCGACAGCTCGAACCAGCGATGCCCTTCTTCCAGGTGGAGCGCGTACTGCTCGCCCTGCGAAAAGCCTTCGGCGTGGGCCACCTGCAATGACTCCATCATGGTCCGGGCGGCTGCCTCGGGCATGATCTCGCGCACGGTCTTCCCGATCAGTTCCTGCGGCGGCAGGGGCAGCTTTTCGCCGACAGGCACGCTGCAGCTGTAAATGACACCGTCCAGACCAAGCTCGTAGATCGGGTCACGAATCGCGTCCAGCGTGGACTTGAGCTGATTTTGCGCAGCCAGAATTTCAGCCGTGCGCAGCGCCACCTGCTCTTCCAGTTGCGCCTTGTAGCGGCGCTGCGCGATCAGCATGCGGGCGCACCAGGCCAGCAAGGCACTTGCCAGCAGGCTGTAGGCCAGCCCACGCGCCAGTCCGGCCCGGTCACGCCAGCCCCCGACCGGCGCGAGGTCCAGGTTCCAGGCACCGTCCGGCACTTCCAGGCTCTGGCGCACCGGCAGCTCAAGCGCCCGCGAAGAGGAGCCGGCAATCGACACCCGGCGGCCAGTTGCCGGATCGAGTTTCCACAGCGCGTATTCGAACCCAAGGCCAGACAGATCAGCCAGCGCGGCCCCGTTGAGCAGGTCGCTCTGCAAAATCGTCACGTTGGCAAAACCCCAGAAACGCTGGTGGCTGCCGCCCTGGGCGAAATAAACAGGCAGGCGGCTTACAAAACCCACGCCACCTTGTGTCAATTGCAACGGGCCAGCCAGCCAGAGGCGGTGGCTGTCGCGCGCAAACAGGGCATCGGACTTCTGCGCCGGGTCGTTCAGCGCGTCGAATCCGAGCAGGCGCTCGTTACGCTCGCGCGGTATCACATGGCGCACCACACCATCGGGCGACAGCGACAAGGCGACCAACCGCGGGTTGTGTGCCAGCAGCTGGCCAGCTGCCGCCTCGAAATTGGAAACCGTGCCCGACCCCTGGTGCACCAGCGCCGCCAGGGCATGGTTGAGTGACACGACGCGGTCCACGTTGCGCTGCAGCACCTGGGCATGGCCCTGGGCAACGTGCAAGGCACGCTCGCGCCCCGCCATTTGCCGCGCGTCGTCGAATTGCCACAGGACAACCCCGGCCAACGCCATGGAAGCGACGAAAACGGACAATTCCACCAGCCGCGAGCGCCACTGCGCAAGTTGCCCCGCGGCTGCGGCTCTCAAGTTGGAATCGACCATGTCCCCTTCATCCCGATTAACCCGTCATCAACGACACGGCCGCGGAAAAGCTGAGGAAGGATACTGCCGTAGAGACCAGGATGATGCGCGCAATACGCCCGTTATTGGCACCGAATTTCTCGGCTAAGAGCGAAACGTTGCTGGCGCTGGGCAGTGCCGCGACCAGCACCAGTACGGTGAGAACGAACCGGTCCAGCGCCAGGCCCAGTTGCATCGCCGCGGCGCCGGCCAACAACACCAGCAGCGGGTGGAGCACGAGTTTGATCAGCGCAACCGGCACGTAGTCGCGCAGTGGCAGCGCCGGCGCTGCGGTACCAGCCACCAGCATCTGCGAACGCGCCAGCACGGCACCGATGGTGAACAGCGCGACCGGCGAGGCCGCATCTGCCAGCAAACCCATGGTCTGCGCGAGTGGCGCCGGCAGTTGCAACTGCAGCGCCCCGGCGCTCGCCCCCAGCAGGATCGACCAGGGCATCGGGTTGACCAGCATGCCGCGCAGCGCATTGCGCGCGGCATGCGCAAACCCGTGCTCGTTTGCGCCGTCGAGCTGCGACAAGGCGATGCACAGCGATGTGGTCACCAGCATGTCGATCATGATGGTGACAATCGCTGGCCCCGCTGCGGCAGGGCCCAGCAGGGCGACCAGCAACGGCACTCCCATGAAGCCGGTGTTCGGGAACGCTGCCACCAATGCGCCGAACGCCGCATCGTTCCAGCCGATGCGCCGGTTCATGCTGACCGCCACGACAAACGCCACCATGATGAGTGCGCAGGCCAGGTAGACGACGATGGCTCCGGCATCGAGCAGTTGCGCCAGCGGCGTGCCAGCCCCAAACCGAAACAGCAGGCAGGGCAGCGCAAAGAACAACACAAACCCGTTCAGGCCGGGAATCGCCTCCAGCGGCAACATGCGCTGGCGCGCTGCCACATAACCGGCAAGGACAAGGGCAAAAAACGGAAACGTAACAAGAAGGACTTGCAGCACCGGTCAATTCTCGCCGAGCAGGTGCACCGGTATCATTCGCCGCTAGTCTGCACCTGCCACCCGAATGCCCTCTCACGCCGCAACGGCTTCAACTTCCCATGGACTCAATCTCGCCCAGCAGGAAGCCGTCAACTACCTGCACGGCCCCTGCCTGGTGCTGGCCGGCGCCGGGTCGGGCAAGACGCGCGTCATCACGCACAAGATTGCGCGCCTGATCCAGTCTGGCGTGGCGGCAAACCGTATTGCCGCCATCACCTTCACCAACAAGGCGGCTGCCGAAATGCGCGAACGCGCCAAGGCGCTGGTCGGCGCGACGGCCCGCGATGTTTTGATCTGTACCTTTCACGCGCTTGGGGTGCGCATGTTGCGCAAGGACGGCATGGCGCTGGGCCTGAAGGCGAATTTCTCGATTCTCGACAGAGATGATGTCACAAGCATCCTGAAGGACTGCGGCGGCAGCACCGACGCGGCCACGGCGCGCCAGTGGCAGTGGGCCATCAGCCGCTGGAAGAACATGGGCCTGAATGCAGCACAGGCCGAAGCGCAGGCGGCCGACGACAACGAACGCATCACGGCGCGCATCATGGCGCGTTATGAGGAACGCCTGAGCGCCTACCAGAGCGTGGATTTCGATGACCTTCTGGGTCTGCCGCTCAAGCTGCTGGAGGAACACCCTGACGTACGCGAACGCTGGCAGGCAGGATTCGGCCACGTGCTGGTGGACGAATACCAGGACACCAATGCCACGCA
>JANNDB010000293.1:0-1662 GCA_031387285.1 Betaproteobacteria bacterium
GTCCAGTTGTGGAAATACTCATGGCCCACGACCGACTCGATGTTCGCGTAGTCGGCGTCGGTTGCGCTGGCCTGGCTGGCCAGCACGTACTTGGTATTGAAGATGTTGAGGCCCTTGTTCTCCATGGCACCCATGTTGAAGTCGCTGGTGGCGACGATCATGAAGCGCTCCAGATCGAGCGACAGGCCAAAACGCGCCTCGTCCCAGGCGATCGACGCCATCAGCGAGTGCATGGCATGGTCGGTCTTTTCCATGTCGCCGCGGCGCACATAGATCTCCAGCAGGTGGTCCTTGCCGGCGCGCGAGGTAATACGTTGTTGCCGGCAGACCAACTGCCCTGCCACCAGCGCGAACAGATAACTCGGCTTGCGGTGCGGGTCGACCCAGCGAGCGAAATGGCGATTGCCCTCGCCGGCCAGGTCGCCGTGCTCAACCAGGTTGCCGTTCGAGAGCAGCACCGGGTAGCGGGTCTTGTCGGCCCGCAGCGTGACGCTGTAGCTGGCCATCACATCGGGCCGGTCCAGGAAGTAGGTGATACGGCGAAAGCCTTCAGCCTCGCACTGGGTGAAAAAAGAATCGTTGCTGACATACAGGCCCATCAGCTTGGTGTTCTTGGCCGGCGCGCAGGTGGTGAATATTTCCAGATCAAAGGCGCCGTCAACGGCCGGCGGCAGGTTCTCCAGCACCAGCTTGCCGCCGTCGATGCGAAACGAGGCGCCGGCCCCATTGACCAGCACGCGCGCCAGGTTGAGATCTTCGCCATCGAGCCGCAACGGCTGCGCCGGCACGTCCGGATTGCGCCGCACGCGCATCTTGTTGAGTACCCGGGTCTTGGCGGGGTCGAGGTCAAAACTCAGGTCGACACTGTCTATCCAGAAGGGTGGCGGCTGGTAATCCAGGCGCTGGACAAGGGTCGATGCGCCTGCGGCGTCATCACTGGGCATGGGCATGGAGATTCTCCAGAAAGTTCGATGCCATCAAGGCGTTGTAGTCGGGTACGCTGGCCAGGACATGCGGGCCGGCGAGTTCGTCGGAGCGGTGGCTGGTGCACACCGCGACTGCGCGCATGCCGGCGCGGCGCGCGGCTTCGATGCCAAAAGGGGCATCTTCAAACACGATGCACTGCTCCGGCGCCACGCCGATACGCCGCGCCGCCTCCAGAAAAATGGCCGGCTCGGGTTTGCCGGGCAGGCCCTCGTCGCCGCCCACCACGGCATGGGGTGCCGGGTCCATTTGCAGGTGTGAAAACGCGAAGGCGATGTTGTGTTTGTCACCGGCCGTGCCCACGCCAATACGCAATCCGCGGCCCGCGGCAAGAGCGTTGAAGGCCTTGAACCCGGCGACCTCGCGGAACACCGGTGCAAACAGCTTGCGGTAGATTTCTTCCTTTTCGCGCACCAGCTCCCAGCAGGCCTCCACGCCGAGTGGGCGGCCGAACAGCAGTTCCATGCATTCGGCAGCGGTACGGCCAGTGGTGCGCCGCAGCAACTCCTGCACCTCGATCACGATGCCGTGGCGCCGCGCAAACTCCACCCAGCTCTTGCCGTGGAATGGCATGGAGTCGATCATCGTGCCGTCCATGTCGAAAATCAGGCCAGCGGTTTGCATCACACACCCTGCTTCAAAGAGGCTTCGATAAAAGGATCGAGGTCCCCGTCGAGC
>JANNDB010000296.1:0-6183 GCA_031387285.1 Betaproteobacteria bacterium
CATGCCCAATGGAAAACTGCCCGGTGAAACCTGCCAGCAGCATCAGGCCCAGCCCGGCGATGGAATAAATCATGACGAAGGTGAGCTGCGCCAGCCAGTATTCCTGCACCACCCAGGGCGCGGCCAGCAACGCCAGGACCAGCAGCGAATACCAGAATACGTGGCCGCCGTGTTTGGCCAGGCGCACGTCCTGCTCATAGTGGGTCTTGAAGATAAAGCGCATTCAGACTTTCTTGCGCAGCGTGTCGCCGAAGATGCCGTTCGGCCGCACCCACAGCATCACCAGTACTGCAATGTAGGGGGCGATGTCCTTCCAGCCTTCGGGCGCATAAAAACCGGCGAATGACTCCACCAGGCCGATGACCAGCCCTCCGACGATGGCGCCGGGAAGGCTGCCAAAGCCGCCGATGACCGCTGCGGGGAACGCCTTGAGCCCGACAAACCCCATATTGGCGTGCACGAAGGTAATAGGTGCCAGCAGCAGCCCCGCAATGGCCGCCACAGCCGCCGCCAAACCCCATACCAGGCCATTGAGGCGTTGTACCGGGATGCCCATGTAGTAGGCTGCCAGCTGGTTCTGTGAGCTGGCCTGCATGGCGACACCCATCTTGCTGTACTTGAACACGGCAAACAGCACCAGGCACAACAGGCCGGTGCACGAGATGACCACCATCTGCTCAACGTTGAGCACCAGACCTCCCAGCTTCCAGACCTGGTCCTTGTAGGGAACCGGAAGCACATGGGTCTCGGTGCCGATGACCGGGATCATGGTGACAAGGCCGCGCACCACGTAGCCGATGCCAATGGTCAGCATCACAATCGAAAATGCCGGCTGACCGAGGATTGGCCGGATCACGACGCGCTCGAGCAGGATGCCTGCCGCACCCATGGCCAGGATCGCGCTGATGATGGCCAGCCAGAAAGGAAAACCAAGGAGGGTCATCAGCGCCAGGCCACAAAAGGAGCCCAGCATCATCAGGTCGCCCTGCACGAAGCTCACCGTCTCGGTTGCCTTGTAGATCAGCACGAAACCCAGCGCGATCAGGCCGTAGATACAGCCCTGCGCTATTCCGCTAATGATCAGCTGAAGAAACTGCACTGTGTCCCCTGTTGCTTGTTTGCGCTGTTTATAACTGCTTTGCCGCTTTTTCCCGTGAGGGTTGTCCCCGATAGCGACGCAATTTGCAGGGTCTTCTAATCGCATCCATGGGAAAACCCTAGGCGTCGCGCTGCACCGTGTCGGCGCCGCCTGAAAATGCAATCAAGGGGGCAATATGTCAGCACAAGCCAGCCTGGAATCCCGTCTTGCAGAGGTGGAAGACCGCCTCGCGCTCCGCGAGCTGGTATCGCGTTATTGCTTTGCCATTGATGACCGCGATCTTGCCGCGGTGGCGGACCTGTTCACCGACGACGCGTTCTTTGGTTCGGCAGACCGTGCCATGGGGGCCACCGGACGGGCAGCGATCCTGCGCCAGTTCGAGTCACGCTACAGCGTGATGGGTGCATCCAACCATGTAAGCCATGACCATGTGATCGAATTCGACGGCCCCGGCAAGGCGCACGGTCGTGTTGCCGTACACGCCGAGGTGTGGCGCAACGAGCGTGCCATGATCACCGCGTTGCGGTACGCCGACAGCTACGTCAAGGCCGATGGCCGCTGGCGGTTCTCGCAGCGCCTGCTTTCCTTCATGTATTACCTGCCGGTTGAAGAGTACCGCACCGCCATGGGCGATCTGAATCGCAACCGGGCCGGCCCCGTACCACTTCCGGCGGACTGGCCGGAGCGCATGCCGACATGGACTGAGCACCGTCCCGCGCATCAGAAGCCAGGTTGATAGGGCGCTACGCCGCCGCGATCAGGCGCGGCTGGCCGCTGTCGTCGATGGCCACGTAGGTGAGGGAAGCCTCGGTGACCTTGACGTAGATGCCCTGCGCGCGGAAACGCTCGGCGTACACCTCGACCTGCACCGTTATGGAGGTGCGCCCCACACGGGTGAGCGAGGCGAAGAACGACAGGATGTCACCCACGCGTACCGGTTGCTTGAAGATGAACTCATTGACCGCCACCGTCGCCATGCGTCCCTTTGCGTAGCGCGCTGGCACCACGGAGCCGGCCAGGTCGACCTGCGCCATGACCCACCCGCCGAAGATGTCGCCGTTGGCGTTGCAGTCGCCCGGCATGGGGATGACCTTGAGGACAAGTTCCTTGTCAACAGGCAGTTCAACCCGAGGGCCGCTTGAATCGGTGGACATGGTCACAATCTCTGGTTGTTAACGCCCCTGATTGTCCGCCATGCGCCGTGCCGCTGAACTCACCCCTCCCTTGTCACCGTCTGTAGCGCCGGGCGAGGCAACCGCGCAGCGCTCCGACTGGAATACCCTGAGCCGCCTGTTCCCCTATCTGTGGGAATACAAGTGGCGGGTCATCGCAGCGCTGGCCTTCATGGTCGGCGCAAAGGTGGCCAACGTCGGTGTGCCGGTGCTGCTGAAGAACCTGGTGGACACGATGAGTCCGAATGGCGGGCGCAGCCTGGCCGGCGGTGTTGCGGCGGCCGACGTCGCGCAGGCGCTGCTGGTGGTGCCGGTGGCGCTGCTGGTCGCCTACGGTCTGTTGCGTTTGTCCACGTCGCTGTTCACCGAGTTGCGTGAACTGGTTTTTGCCAAGGCCACGGAAGGTGCGGCGCGCAGTATTTCCCTTGCCGTTTTCCGGCACCTGCACGCTTTAAGCCTGCGCTTTCACCTGGAGCGGCAGACCGGCGGCATGACACGCGACATCGAGCGGGGAACCCGCGGCGTGCATTCGCTGATTTCCTATTCGCTCTACAGCATCATCCCGACGCTGATAGAAGTGACGCTGGTATTGACCCTGCTGGCTGTGAAGTTCGATGTGTGGTTTGCCTGGATCACCATCATCGCGCTGGTGTTTTATGGCACTTTCACGATCGGCGTCACCGAATGGCGCACCAAGTTCCGCAAGCAGATGAACGAGCTGGACTCCTCGGCGCACAGTCGCGCCATCGATTCCCTGCTCAACTACGAGACCGTCAAGTATTTCAACAACGAGGAGTTCGAGGCACGCCGTTACGACGAGAACCTGGAGCGCTACCGGCGCGCCGCCGTCAAGAGCCAGACCACGCTGAGCCTGCTCAATACCGGGCAGCAGTTGTTCATCGCCATCAGCCTGGTAGCCATGCTGTACCGGGCCACGCAGGGCGTGGTGGACGGCCGCATGACCCTGGGCGATCTGGTGATGGTCAACGCCTTCATGATCCAGCTCTACATTCCGCTGGGGTTTCTGGGCGTGTTGTACCGCGAGATCAAGCAGAGCCTGACCGATCTGGAAAAGATGTTCCGCCTGATGGAGAAGGAGCGCGAGATCGCCGACAAGCCCGGCGCGCTGCCACTGCAGGTGGGCGGTTCCCCGACGGTGCGCTTCGAGAACGTCGGATTTGCCTACGATACCGGCAAGTCGGACCCGGCGGCGGCACGCCCCATCCTGCGTGACGTGAGTTTCGAGATTCCGGCTGGCAAGACGGTTGCCGTGGTCGGCCCCTCCGGCGCCGGGAAATCCACCTTGTCGCGCCTGCTGTTTCGCTTCTACGACGTGCAGCAAGGGCGCATCACGATCGCCGGGCAGGACATCCGCGACGTCACCCAGACCAGCCTGCGCCGCGCCATCGGCATCGTGCCGCAGGACACCGTGCTGTTCAACGACACCATTGAATACAACATCGCCTATGGCAACCCAGGTGCCAGCCGGCAGCAGGTGGAAGAGGCGGCGCGCTCCGCCCACATCCATGAATTCATTGCGTCGACACCGGCAGGTTACGGTGCCATGGTCGGTGAGCGCGGGCTCAAGCTGTCCGGCGGCGAGAAGCAGCGGGTCGCGATTGCACGCACCCTGCTGAAGAACCCGCCCATCCTGATACTGGATGAGGCCACCAGCGCGCTGGACTCGGCAAACGAGCGCGCCATCCAGGCCGAATTGCAAAGCGTTGCGAAGAACCGCACCACTCTGGTGATTGCGCATCGCCTTTCCACGGTGGTGGACGCGCATGAAATTCTGGTGATGGAGGCTGGCCGCATCATCGAGCGCGGCAACCACGGCCAGTTGCTGGCCGCCGATGGTCGATACGCCCGGATGTGGGCGTTGCAGCAGTCGTCGGATTGAGCCCGCACCGGCGTCCGCCCGGCTGAGCGTGGCAGAGCGGGGCGCGACCCTGCGCTCAGCGCGACTTCACATCGTTCTGGAAGAAGGCATTGAGCTCGCCGCCAGGCGCTGCATCGGCAAAGGCGTCAAACGTGCCGTGCTCCGCCAAGGCCTTGGCGGACCGCAGGAAACCGCCCCAGGCCGAACGCGCCAGCGCGCCGCCGACGCTGATGCGCCGTACGCCCAGTGCAGCAATCTGAGGCACAGTCATCTTGTTCGCCGCACCGACCAGCAGGTTGAAAGGCTTGGGTGCTACTGCCGCCACCACTGCGCTGATCCGCTCCGGCGTGCGTACTCCGGGCGCGTACAGGCAATCGGCGCCGGCATCCGAGTAGGCCTTGAGGCGCCGGATGGTTTCGTCGAGATCGGTCACGCCCACAAGAAAACACTCTGCACGGCCGATCAGCAGCGTGTCGCCACCGGCCGCGTCGATGGCGCCACGTGCCGCGCGCATGCGCCGTACCGCTTCGTCCAGGTCAAACAGTGGCTTGTCGGCATTGCCGGTGGAGTCCTCGATGGACAGACCGGCGACCCCGGTTTCGACGGCCAGCCGGACACTCTCTGCAACACCGGATGCGTCGTGTGCAAACCCGTTCTCGAAGTCCGCGTTGATCGGCACATCGGTCGCCGCGACCATCTCGCGCAGGTGCGCCAGGGCCATGTCGCGCGTGATGGCGTTGTCGGCATACCCCTGTGACCATGCGTAGCCGGAGCTGGTCGTGGCCAGGGCCTTGAAGCCCATGCCTTGCAGGTAGCGCGCGCTGCCCACGTCCCAGGGATTGGGAATCACGAAGCAGCCGGACTCGTGCAGGCTGCGAAAGCTGCGTCGCTTGTCTGCGGCACTGGGGCGGGAGGTGTTCATTGGGCTGCTCACTCCATCTTGACGCCGGTGTCCTTGACCACCTTGCCCCAGCGCTCCATCTCCTGCACCATGTAGGTCGACAGCGCCTCGGGCGTGGAGAGTGACACCTCGACGCCGGCATCGAACATCGCCTTTCTTGTTTCGGCGTTGTCCATCAGCCTGGCGATCTCCGTGTTCAGCCGGTTGACGATGTCGCGCGGCGTGCCGGCCGGGGCCAGCAGCGCCAGCCAGACCGAAGCTTCATAACCCGGCACGCCGGCTTCCTGCAGGGTGGGCACGTCGGGCAATTGCGGAATGCGTTTCGCCGTCGTGACGGCCAGCGCCCGCAAGCGCCCCTGTGGCACCTGGGCCAGGGCGTTGGGCACACCGGCAAAGCTGCTCTCGACCACGCCGGCCACCAGGTCCGTGGCGGCGCCGGCGCTGCCGCGGTAGGGCACATGCTGCAATTTGGTGCCAGTCATCGCGGCGAACAGGCCGCCCATCAGGTGTTGCGAACTGCCATTGCCACTGGAGGCATACCGGATGGAGTCTGGCGCAGCCTTGGCCAGCGCGATGAACTCCTGCACATTGCGTGCCGGAACCTTGGGGTTGACCAGCAGCACATACGGCGAGTCCACCAGTTTCGTGACCGGCACGAAGGCCTTGATCGGGTCGTACGGCATGCTCTTGTAGATCCACGGACTGATGACATGGGTGGTGGAGACCATGACCAGCGTGTAGCCATCGGGCGCCGACTTGGCCACGAAGTCGGTGCCGATGGTGGAACCCGCGCCGGCCTTGTTCTCGATCACGAACTGCTGGCCCATTGCCACCGAGAGGCGTTGACCCAGGATGCGGGCCACCACATCGGTGAAGCCGCCCGGCGCAAAGGGCACGACCAGCCTTATCGGCTTGGTGGGATAGCTGGAGGCCTGCGCGCCGGCGGTGCCGGTGGTCAGCGCCAGCAGCGCGGCTGCGATGAGGTGGATGCGCTGGCGGGTCACTGGAGTCCCCTCGGTGCTGCGCGCAGTTGCCAGCCCTCGCCGCAACTTCGTTGTCGCCATGGAAGCGGCCCGGCGGCTCACGCGGGCTCTCCAAGGTAGGCCGGTTCCGGCATGGTGAAGAAGCTGTG
>JANNDB010000299.1:0-1864 GCA_031387285.1 Betaproteobacteria bacterium
CAATGCGCTGGGGCCGGACCTGAAGTCTTTCCCTGCGGCGACCGTGGTGCGCGCCTGTGGCATTGCCACCTTCCAGCCGGCAAGTACCGACGCCGCGCGCCAGGCGCTGGCCGACTCGGTTGCCGAGGCTTCACTGGGAAAGACCGCCGTATTGCTGCTGCCGACCGATGTCCAGGTCGGTCATGCCGGCGTGAACGATGGCCCTTCGCCGGTCCGCCTGCTGAGCGCGCCTGCGCCGCAGTCAGCGCGCCAGACCTCCATCGATGTCGCTGCCGGCCTGTTGCGCAACAGCCGCCGGCCCCTGATCGTGGCCGGTGTCGGTGCGCACCGCGGCGGCGCGCATGCCGCTATCGTGGCGCTGGCCGAGAGGACCGGCGCCTTGCTGGTGAATGCGCTCAAGGCCAAAGACCTGTTCCGCGGCAACCCCTATGACCTGGGCATTCTCGGATCCTCGTCGCATTCGCTGGCGCGCCGCTATATTGAACAGGCCGATTGCGTCATCGCCATTGGTGTGGCGCTCAATTCACTGACCATGAGTTCCGGCATCGCCTTGCCGAGCGTGCCGCTGATACACGTTGACGCGGTTCGCACGAACATCGGGCGCTGGTGGCATGCCGATGTGGCGGTGGTAGGAGACGCCCGGCTCGTTTGCGAGCAACTCGTCGCCGCCCTGCCCGAGCGCACGCCCCAGGAAAAACCCTGGCACACGCAGACCGTGCGGGACGAAATTGCCGCCTTTGACCATACGCGGGACTTCCAGCTGGCCCATACCGCCCGTACGGTGGACCCGCGTGTCTTCACGCTGGAACTGAGCAGGATGCTCCCCGAGAACCGCCACATCGTCTTCGACGGCGGCAATTTCATGGCGAACTGGGCGTATTTCTCGGTACCCGGCCCGGGCCATTTCACCCACAGCCTGGACTCTGGTTCGGTAGGCCTGGGCCTGGGTACCGCCATCGGCGTGGCACGCGGGCAACCCGATCGCACCGTGCTGCTGATGATCGGAGACGGTGGCATGCTCATGAGCATGGGCGAGATCGAGACCATCATCCGTGAAGACCTGCCCATGATCGTGCTGGTGATGAACGATGCCGCGTATGGCGCGGAGGTACACATCCTCAAGGGACAGAACATGCCGCCTGCCAAGGCCGAGTTCTTTGACGTGGACTTCGCGCCCATGGCGGCGCCGCTGGGGTTCGAGAGCCATACGATCCGCAGCATGGACGATCTGAAGAAGCTCGAATCGCTGCTGGCCAAGCCGGAGGGACCGATCTTTCTGGACTGCAAGATCAATGGCGATGTGATTGCGCCGTTCATCACCGAATTCACACACAAGAGCACGGGCAAAAGCGCCTGAGCGCTCACTGGGAGGCCGCACATGAATGGGAGACTGGCAGGGAAGGTGGCCATCGTGACCGGGGCCGGCTCCGGCATCGGTCGCGCCAGTGCCCAACTGTTCGCCGCGCAAGGCGCGCGCGTGATGTGTGCCGATATCCATGCAGCCCATGCACAGGAGACCGTGCAGCTGATCGGAGCCGCCGCCATTTGCGCCACCGTGGATGTGGCGCAGCAGTCTGATGTGGAACGCATGGTCGCGCAGACGGTGGCCGCCTTTGGCAAGCTCGACATCCTGTACGCCAATGCCGGCATTGCCGAAGCCACCAACGCCATCGACATGACGATGGAGCAGTGGAACCGCATGATCGCCATCAACCTGACCAGCGTCTGGTTGTCGGCCAAATACGTGCTGCCGCACATGATCGCCGGCGGTGGCGGCTCGATCATCAACCAGTCGAGCACTGCAGGGTTGATCGGCATCCCGGACATCCCCCACTACTCGGCGGCAAAAACCGGAGTGGTCGGC
>JANNDB010000498.1:0-1887 GCA_031387285.1 Betaproteobacteria bacterium
CGTCTCCAAATCTGGCGCGTTGCTGGAACGCAGCCTGTTTGACACCAGTGTCTGGCAATCCAACCGGATCGACTTCGCTGCTGGCGCACGTTGCTTCGAGCCTCTGGAGCAGCAGCGTGGTGAACCAGTTCTGATCCCTGGCGGCGCCCAGTCGGTGGATACCGCAGCGGCCATCCCAGAACCAGACGCCATGGTCATTCAGGCCGCGAGCGAACACAAGGCCGCGCAACGCCTGCTCAAACAAGAAGATGCCGACACCACGCGCGACATCTGGGTCGCCCTGCGCACGGAGGAACTGGCGCACCACATCGTCAAGCGCACCGGAGCGACATCGGACCAGGCCCGTAAGCAAGCTGAGGCCTATGTGACCCGCGTACTGACGCGCTCGGAGCTCTACGCCGACTGGCAGCTCACCGTCCGACCTGCCGATTCACGCTCCAAGTCTGTCACTGTCAGCGTCTCCGAAGTTCTGGAAAACCCTTACCGCTGGCACGGCTGCGTGACGCTGGATCCGGTCGAGCCCGACTACGACGGTGGTCGCATGATCGGCAAGCTGTACCTCGTTGGTGCCCGCCCGGCCTTGCACTCGTTCGCGCACGGTGGTCACAACTACCGTCTGCTGCGGCAGTTGCAGCGCATCGAGATCGTGCGCGGCAAGCTCGCGGAGACCGTCGACAGCCTGATCGAGGTGCTGCGCCGCTCGCCCGACATCTTCGACTATGGCACCGAGATGGCCACACCTGCAGGGTCGGGCAAGATGCTGCGGCTGGACAAGGACAGCCTACGTTACCTGGCGGCGAGTACTACCCAATTCTGGCGCTGGCACCAGACCCCGCACGGCACCATGGTCGAGATGCTGGAGAACCCGCCAGTCGACGTGGCAGCATCGATCCTGGCCCTGCGGGGTCGCCGTGGGCTCAAGCCACTGGACGCCATCATCTCCGCGCCTCTGATGCGCCGCGACGGAACAATTTTGGCCGACCCCGGCTATGACGCGCACACGCGTTTGCTGCTCGACATGACGGAGCCGGCGCAAAATGTGCCCGTGCATCCAACGTCAGAACAGTTGGAGGCTGCGTTCAACCGGCTGTGGGAGCCGTTCCAGGCATTTCCGTTTGTCGGGCCCGTGGACTGTGCTGTGATGCTGTGCGCCCTGATCACCGGTATCGAGCGCCCCGTATTGACCACGTCGCCGGCGTTTGCGTTCGACGCACCGCGCCAGGGCACCGGCAAGACGCTGCTGGCCGAGTGTGTGTCCATTCTGGCCACCGGCGAGCGGCCCAATGCCTGGCCACATGTGGACCGCAACGAGGAGGAAACACGCAAACGCCTGCTGACTTCGCTGCGCAGCGGTGCGCGCGTGCTCCTGTGGGACAACATTACCGGCACGTTCGACTCGCCCAGTCTGGCCGCCATGCTCACCTCAGACGTCTACACCGACCGTGTGCTTGGCGTGAGTTCGGCGGAGGCCTATCCCAACCGGTTGATGACACTGCTCACGGGCAACAACTTCACGCCCTCGGGTGAATTGCCACGGCGGGTGATGACTTGTCGCCTGGACGCCCAGTCCGAGCGACCGTACACCCGGGCGTTTGCATTCAACCCGTCTGACGTCTGCATGGCACACCGCCAGGCGATGGTGGCCGCGGGACTGACGTTGTTGCGCGGCTATGTGTCGGCGGGCTGCCCCAAGATGAGCGAGGTGTCCGTGGGCAGTTTCGACCAGTGGGACGCCATGGTGCGCCAAGCGGTGTTGTGGATCGCGCAATACGTGGCGCCCGCTGGGCTCTTGGGGGATCCGCTGGAGAGCATCCTGACCCGCGCGGAATCCGACCCGGCTGACGATGCGCACTGCGCGCTGATGAAGGCCTGGCTGGCGCTGTTCGG
>JANNDB010000056.1:0-5392 GCA_031387285.1 Betaproteobacteria bacterium
CGGCATTTCTTCTTTCCCGGCTTCTCAGCGCACAGCGGTGGCCTGTTGCGCGAAGTCGGCCTGCAGGATCGGCACGCACAACTTGATCGCCAGAAGTGGCTCGCCCGATTTGGCATCGAACTGGACGCCGGCCGCCTCGTCGCCCTTTTCTGTTACGAACCAACGCCATTACCGGCCCTGCTGGAACGATTGCACGATGGTGCCGTGCCGACACAGCTGCTGGTGACGACGGGACGCGCCAGCGCAGCCGTGCGGCGCTGGCTTGGCTCCAGCGATGCACCTGCAGCAAGCGGCGCCCGCGTCAAAACCGGACAGCTGGCGGTGGTTTTTCTGCCACCGCTTAGCCAAACCGATTTTGACCATCTGCTGTGGAGCTGTGATTTGAATTTTGTGCGCGGCGAGGACTCGCTCGTGCGCGCGATCTGGGCCGGTCGGCCCTTTGTCTGGCAAATCTACCCGCAGGATGATGCGGCGCACCACGCAAAACTGGAAGCCGTGCTGACAGCCCTGGCAGCGCCAGCCTCGTTGCGCGCTTTTCACGCGGCGTGGAACGGCCTGTCCGCCGCCCTGCCCGAGTGGGACCTGCCGCAGTGGCAACATGCGGCCCATCGCGCCAGGGCATCGTTACTGGCCCAGGATGACCTGACGACACGCCTGCTCGAATTTGCCAGGGCGCCTGCAGGCGCCTGATCGGCAACCGAAAACCGTTAAAATTCAGGGCTTTGCCGCGTTACTGCGGCAGCCAGCACTGGCAAACCGCAACGCGGTCGGCGCATACGCCTTACTTGCCGGGCACTTAATGGAAATTCCTTATGAAAATCGCTCAAGAAATCCGCGCCGGTAACGTGATCATGCATGGCAAGGACCCGATGGTTGTTCTCAAGACCGAATACAGCCGGGGTGGCCGCAACTCGGCAACCGTACGCATGAAGCTCAAGAGCCTGCTCAACAACTTCGGCACCGAGGTCGTTTTCAAGGCAGACGACAAGATGGACCAGATCGTGCTGGACAAGAAGGACTGCACCTACTCCTATTTCGCCGACCCCATGTACGTCTGCATGGACGCCGAGTTCAACCAGTACGAGGTGGAGTCCGAAAACATGGGCGATACGCTGAACTACCTGGAAGACGGCATGCCACTCGAAGTCGTGTTCTACGACGGCAAGGCCATTTCCGTGGAACTGCCGACCAGCGTCGAGCGTGAAATCACCTGGACCGAACCGGCCGTCAAAGGTGACACCTCGGGCAAGGTATTGAAACCCGCAAAGATTGCCACCGGCTTCGAGATTGGTGTGCCGATTTTTGTCGCCCAGGGAGACAAGGTCGAGATCGACACGCGTACCGGCGAATATCGCCGTCGCGTCTGAGCCTGGATCGGGCTCGCGGTCACGCGCCAAGCGCATACCCGCAACTGGGATGACCTGACGGGTACCGGCACGCGATGCTGCTGTATTTCGAGGATCAAGCGGAGGCCGCCGTGGCCCTTGCGGAGGCCGCGCAACTGCCCTGCCACTGCCTGGCGCTCCACCGGTTCCCGGACGGCGAGGTCAAGCTGCGTTTGCCACACCAGTTGCCCGAACGTGTCACGGTCTATCGCAGCCTGCACCACCCCAATGAAAAGCTGGTTGAACTGTTGCTCACCGCGCAAACAGCGCGCGCGCTCGGAGCCCGGCACCTGACACTGGTGGCGCCATACCTTGCCTACATGCGCCAGGACATGGCGTTCCAGCCGGGAGAAGCCATAAGCCAGCGTGTGGTGGGACAGTTCCTCTCCACACTGTTTGACGCAGCCATCACGGTCGATCCCCATCTGCATAGGGTAACCACGCTCGGCGAAGCCATGCCTCTGGACGACCCCATCGTGCTGACTGGCGCCGGGTTGCTCGCCGACCACATCGTGCAAAACCGCGAACGCCCCCTGCTGGTCGGTCCGGACGAAGAATCCGCGCAATGGGTCGCCGTGGCGGCGCAACGCCATGGGCTGGACCATGCCGTCTGCCACAAGGTGCGACGCGGCGACCGCGACGTCTCGGTGGCCCTGCAAGGGGTCTCGGTAGAAGGCCGGGCGGTCGTCATCATGGATGACGTCGGCAGCACCGGAAACACACTGGCAGCGGCCGCGCGTCTGCTGCGCAATGCCGGCGCGCGCAGCATCGACGCAGCGGTTACCCACGCGCTATTCGTGCCTGGCGCAGTAGACACTGTGCATGCGGCCGGTGTCGACCAGATCTGGAGTACCGACTGCATCGCGCACGCCAGCAACGCTGTAGGCATGGCCCCGTTGATTGCCGCGGCACTTGCCTCCATTCCCCTGCGGGCGCCGCGCTGACGTTCCGACGACATTGGTGCCACCGCCGTTTTCACCCACAATGGCTGCCATGGACCAAACCCACGACCTCACGCACCGCCGCCTGGCTGACGCCTGGGCCGAACTGCAAACCCACGCAGACCGCGGCACGCCACTGGAGGCGGACGCGTACCGATTGGCATTTGCCGACCCGGAGTTCCTGCTCCGACGCGAAACGCGCGGCATCCGGTTCCAGCTGGAACTGCTCAAGCCGGATCTGGACCAGATCGAACAGAGCATCGAGAACACGGTGGTGGTGTTTGGCAGCGCGCGCTTCCCGGCGCCCGAACAGGCGCAACAGATGCTGGAAGAGGCGCGCCGCGCCGGGGAAAACACCGTGCTGGCGCAAGAGAAGCGCATGCTGCGCAATGCGCACTATTACGATCAGGCGCGGCTGTTTGCCCGGCTGGTTGCAGGCTACAGCGCAAACCGGCCCGCGGCAGAACGGCTCTATATTGCGACCGGCGGCGGCCCTGGCATCATGGAAGCAGCCAACCGCGGCGCATATGAAGTTGGCGAGCCAACGGTCGGGCTCAATATCGCGCTGCCACACGAGCAACAAGCCAACCCATACGTCACGCCGTCATTGAGTTTCAAATTTCACTATTTCGCCCTGCGCAAAATGCATTTCATGATGCGCGCCAAAGCGCTGGTAGCGTTTCCGGGCGGTTTTGGAACACTGGACGAATTGTTTGAAGTCATCACGCTGGTGCAGACTGGCAAGGCCAAGGCAGTTCCTATCGTTCTTTTCGGCAGCGACTATTGGCGCCGTCTGCTCGATTTCGACGTATTGCTGGACGAAGGGGCCATTTCACCCCAGGACCTCGGGCTATTTTCGTATGCTGACGACCCGCAGACGGCCTGGGAAGCGATCCGTACGTTCTACAACCTGGCCCAGGCGCTGGCCTGACACAGCTAACGGTGCATGCCGGAATGCTCGGGCGGCCGTAACTTCCAGGCAGGATGTATCGCGGCAGCCACCGCAGCTCCGACCGACCAGAACACCACGGATACCCCGACCACGGCTCCCACAGTGCCGAACAACAATGGCATCAATACGCTCGACGCATTGATCGCCATCAGCCGCAAGCCAAGGGCTTCTCCATGGCGTGCAGGTGGCGTAATCTGATGCAGCGTACTCATGACCATGGGCTGCACGGACCCCAGCGCCACGCCCAGCAGCACCGACGCGGCGCCCATGGCCAGCGGCGCTTGCATGAACGGGTAGGCCATGAATACGACCATGGTAAGGAGCATCGCCATCGTCACCACGACATGTTCCCTTGCGTGGGCGGCAAACAAGGGAAGGAATACGCGAACTAAGGCGGCGGCAATGGCAAACCCCGCAAGAATACTGCCGATTACCGACGCACTGAAGGCCCGCTCATGGCCCAGAACGGGTACGGCGAAGCTATGTACGTCCCAGGCCGACGACATGGCCCAATTGACGAGCAACAGGCGCTGCATGGACGGCGCAGAAACCAGGTCCCAGGCGCGACCGCGCTTCCCGGACTCTGGCAACTGCACGGGGCCTAACTCGGCAACGCGGCGCACCAGAAACCAGGACACCAGCGGCGCGCAGGCCATCAGCAGGAAGGCGAAACGGTACCCCTGGTTGTCGCCAGCCACTCGTCCGGCATGGTCTATGAGCAACCCGCAGGTGATCGGCCCCAGAAAGTTCGATAGCGCCGGGCCGATCGCGAGCCAGCTGAAAACCCGCTTCAGATCACCAACATGGCTCACTGCACGCCCCACGTGCCGCTGCAGGGCGATCGAGGCAACGCCAGTTGCCGCTCCGGTAAGCAAGGCCGAAAGGCATAAAACGGGAAAGACCGGAAAGGCCGTCGCCAGCCCGGCGCCGAGCACGGCAGCCGCAACCGCGATAGTTACGGGCCGGCGCAAGCCGTGGCGGTCAGCATAACGACCGGCCGGCAGGGCCAGAAAGACCTGCGATAGCGAAAAGAGCGCCATCAACACGCCAACTGACAGCGCGCTGTAGCCGTCTCGCAGCGCCAAAAGCGGCGCTGCCATTCGTATTCCAGCCATGCCGGCGTGGATGCAAACCTGGCTGATGACCAGACGGCTCAGGAGACTAGCGTTCATGCTGCTCCCCGTCCAAGTCGCCATCCGGCGGCAGCAGTTGTCGCGACTGCGCTGCTGGCAGCGCCTCTACCTGTTTGAGGGCGCGGTCCATGGCGCGGCTGCGCACCTGGGCGGAGTCGAGCGTCTTGAGCACGGTTTCTGTCTGGGTCTTGACGCGCGACAGCACCTCCCCAAATCTTCCAAACTCCGCCTTTACTGCTCCCAATACCTGCCACACGTCGCTGGCACGCCGCTCCAGCGCCAAGGTGCGAAAACCCATCTGCAACGCGCCCAGCATGGCCAGCAGCGTCGTCGGGCCAGCAAGAGTCACACGATGGTCACGCTGCAAGGCCTCCATGAGCCCGGGGCGGCGTAGTACCTCGGCATACAGGCCTTCCGTGGGAAGGAACAGAATCGCGAAATCCGTCGTGTGGGGCGGCTCCAGGTATTTTTCGGACATGGCGCGGGCTTCCATGCGAATGCGCGCTTCCAGTGCCTTGCCGGCTGCTTCGGCCGCTTCGGCGTCTGCCCGGCCCTGCGCGTCCAGCAATCGTTCGTAGTCCTCATTCGGAAACTTTGCGTCGATCGGCAGCCACAGGGGATCACCAGCTTCCCCGCGACCGGGTAACCGGATGGCGAAATCCACGACATTGCGGCTGCCTGGACGTGTTGCCACCTGCGCCGCGTACTGATCAGGCACAAATACCTGCTCCAGCAATGCGCCGAGTTGCGCTTCGCCAAAAATGCCACGCGTCTTCACGTTGCTCAGCAGGTGCTTGAGGTCTCCAACGCCCTGGGCCAGGGTCTGCATCTCCCCCAATCCTTTGTGGACCTGCTCCAGCCGGTCCGCCACCTGCTTGAAGCTCTCGCCCAGGCGGGCCTGCAAAGTGGCCTGCAGCTTTTCATCGACCGTCGCGCGCATCTCTTCGAGCTTGGCGGCGTTGGTGTTCTGAAGTTGCGTCA
>JANNDB010000375.1:0-12882 GCA_031387285.1 Betaproteobacteria bacterium
CCAGACCGGCTCCTTGAGAAAGAAGGACATTCCCAGCTGACCCCGGCAGATGTTGCCCAGGTAAATCAGGTACTGTTGCCACAAGGGGAGATCCAGCCCGAATTGCGCCCGGATCGATTGCTTGGACTCCTCTGACAACGCCTCGCTGATGTAGGCGGCCATGGGGTCGCCCGGCATCAGCCGAAACATCAGGAACATCAGGGTGACAACCGCCAGCAGCACGAATACGCTGTGGGCCAGCCGTGCAACTATGAAGCGCATGGTGGAAGTGAACCCGGCCTGGGCCGCACGGGGTGTGTGGCCCGGCGGTTTATCAGTTCGCCTTCAAGGTCTCCTTGACCCCGGCCGGATAGGACAACTTGCCACCCACGACCTTGTACCCTGCTTTGTCCAGGATGTCCTTTGCCAGGGGCAGCCCGGTGCGCATCTTGGTGATGTCGTTGTCGTGCCAGTACTTGAGCGCCGGCGATACCTGGGAATTGGCCGCCACTGCATACCCGTTCCATGCGGCCTGCACCATCACATTGCGGTCCACCACCAGCGACAGCGCACGCCGGAAGTTGACATCGTTGAAGGGGGCGCGGCGCAGGTTGAAGGCCGCATACTCGAAACCGATGTCCACCTCGGACATGACCTTCAACTGGGGCGCCTCCGTGGCGAGTTTTTCGAGCACGTCGGGTGCTCCACCGTAGTCCGCCAGGAAGTTGATCTCGTTGCGCCGGAGCATGCCCAGCGTCGCCTCGGGATTGGGAACGATGCGCAACACCCAGCGCTCCATCTTGGGCGCCGCGAAATGGCCCTCGAAGCGGTCCAGGACGATCTCCTCCTGGCCACGGTTGCGCACCATCTTGAACGGACCGGAACCGATGGCCGGCGGGTTGGGCAGTGCCTCGGCGTTCTCGGGTTTGGTCATCAGATCCTTCATGATCGGATCCCAGACATGTTTGGGGACCAGGTTGATCTTGGCCAGGGACGCCGTGACAAAGGCCGCGTTGGGCGACTTGAGCGTGAAGCGGGCGCGACGGTCGCCAGTTTTCTCAATCTTCACGATGTCCGCCACCGCCGACTTGTACATCGGCACCTTGTTGCCCATCGTGGGCGCCTCGAAGGAGTAAATCACGTCGTCGATGGTGACTGGTTTGCCATCGTGCCAGTTCATGCCGGCGCGCAAGGTGACGTCGACCGTGGTCGGGTTGACCCAGTCGATCTTTTCAGCGGCCCAGGGCTGGGGCAGGCCATCCGGCCCGACACGCGCCAGGCGGTCCCACACGAGTTCGGTGACCCAGGAACTGGCAGAGCCCGCGATGTACATCGGGCTGACGGCCACCACCGGCTCCGCCGAGTTCAGCACCATCTGTTTCTGGTCACCCTTGGGTGTGGCACGTATGAAGGTCCAGAAATTGCGGATGCCGATGCCGCTCTGGGACACGATCGACTCCTCGGCCCAGACGTTCTTGTTGAATGCCTTCATGGTCGTAGGGTGGACCAGGAACGCCTGGGGCTGGTCGCGATCGAGAATCCGCTGGGCCTGCAGCACCAGTGCCTTGCGTTTGGCCGGGTCGGTGGATTGGCGCTGCTCCTCGGCGATCTTGTCGTACTCGGGGTTCAGGTAGCCGATGAAGTTGAATCCGGTGGCGGCGGTCGTGGAGTGGTAGTTGTTGAAAACGACTTCGTCGGGGTCGCTGCGCTCGGGGCGCCCGACCATGCGCCACATGGTGGTGTCCCACTTGTCGCGCTCATTCCAGACCGTCTGGATGTGTTGCGGCCAGGGCATCGAGCGGACCTCCACCTCGAGGCCGAGCTGGCGCCAGTTCTGGGCGATCAGCTGCGAGGCCTGGTAGGCCTGGGGGTTGACGCCTTGCGGCCAGGAAATAAGCACGATCTTGCGAATCGGGTCGCCCGAGGCCTGGGCCTGCACAGGCGCATGGCCGAAAATGGCCACTGTGGCCAAGAGGGATGCACAGACAAACAATCGCCGACTTGGAACACGATGCATGACACTCACTCCTGGAAAGTTGACAAAGAAACGATTTCGGTGTGAATCATGTTATCAACCGTCAGATGTCCTGTAAATAGAACAATTCAAATGACCCTACACATGAAGGCTGCCTGGTACCAGCGCACCGGCCCGGCCGCCGAAGTGCTAAAGCTTGGTGAACTTGCGACACCGCACGCCGGGCCGGGCGAGGTGCTGGTGCGGATCCATGCGTCCGGCATCAACCCCTCGGACACCAAGATGCGCGCCGGCTGGCGCAACACACCGTTGGCGTTCGAGCGCGTCGTGCCACATGCCGACGGCGCCGGCGAAGTCGTGGCCGTCGGCGAAGGCGTCAACCGCGCGCTGGTGAATGCCAGGGTCTGGGTCTACAACGCCACGGCGCTCTACGACGCATCGCGCGCCATGGGCACTGCCGCGCAGTATTGCGCACTGCCGGCCGAACAGGCCGTGCCGCTGCCGGCGGGCACGGATTTCACGCAGGGCGCTTGCCTGGGGGTTCCTGCCTGCACCGCACACCGGGCGGTCTTCTCTGAAGGGCCGGTGCAGGGACAAACCATTCTGGTGCAGGGAGGTGCTGGTTGTGTGGCGCACTATGCCATCCAGCTGGCGACACTCGCGGGTGCGCGCGTGATTGCCACGGTGAGCAGCGCGGCAAAGGCGGCCCACGCGCGCGCCGCAGGTGCGCAGGAAACCGTCCTGTACACGCAGGAGGATGTGGTGCAGCGCGTGCTCGACCTGAACCGGGGCAAGGGCGTGGACCGCATCATCGAGGTCGACCTGGGCGCCAACCTGTCCATCGATGTGCAGCTGATCAAAACCAACGGGCACATCGCCAGCTACTCCAGCAGTTCCGTGCCCGAGCCGGTGTTTCCGTATTACCCGCTGGCCTACAAGGGCGTGAACCTGCGTCTGGTGCAGGGCTTCAACCTGCCCGCTGGCGCGCGCGCAGCAGCTGTCCAGGACATTACCCGCTGGTGCGAACTCGGTCAACTGCAGCATGCGATCGGCGCCGTGTTTCCCCTGGTGCAGATCGCACGTGCCCACGAGGCCGTGGAGCAGCGCTCGGTTACCGGCAATGTCGTGCTGCGAATCGACTGAACCGGCGGGCGCGCCCCGCGACAGGCCCGCGCGCTCCGGTTCAGTGGAATTGCGGGGGTGTTTCGCCCATGTCCCAGAACAGGCCCGTCATCATCTGAAGCCCCTCGCGGATGATGTAGTCCAGCACATGTTCGTTGGGCGCGTGCTGCGAGCAACTGGCGTACGAGTGCGGCACCCAGATTGTCGGCACGCCGATGATGTCGGTGAACACATCGTTCGGCAAAGACCCACCCAGGTTGGGCACCACCGACGGTTTTGCGCCCAGGGTCCTGGTCACCGAACCAATCGCCCATTGCACGGCGGCGTGGCTCGGGTCGAGCCGGGTCGCGTTCATGATTTCGTGGCTGGGACCGACCACCTTGACGGCGCCAAAACCATGCGCGTCCAGGTGCTTCTGCAGGGCCGGAATGAACCCCAGGGGGTCCTTGTCGACCGTGAAACGGATCTGGCAATGCGCCTTGGCACGTGGCGGCACCGCATTGACAGGGCGTTCCGGGTTGCCGGTGCTCATGGCCAGGACTTCGAAGGTGTTCCAGCCGAAAACCTTTTCGGCCTCGGTCAGGCCACGCTCGCCCCACCAGGTGTCGATCTCCGGCCCGTCGACGCCCGGGTCGACCACCACGTCGGACAAGGCACGCCGCACCGACTCGGGAATGCTGTCGGGCAGGATGTCGCGCACCAGCACGTGGCCCTTGGCATCGATGATCGAGGCAATCGCATGGCACAAGACAACGCCCGGGTTCGCCAGCAGGCCGCCCCAGTTCCCTGAATGGTGTCCGCCTGCGCGCAGGTCGACCACCAGGTCGAAATTGAGCGCGCCACGCGTGCCCATAAAGATGGTGGGCATCTGGGGAGCGAGGCGCGGGCCGTCGGAGCCGATCAACAGGTCGGCCTTGAGCAGATCGCGATGGCGCCGGGCGAACTCGTGCAGCCCGGGGGATCCGATTTCTTCGCAGGTGTCGATCAGGAACACCGAATTGAAGCCCAGCTTGCCCCGGGTCTGCAACACCGTGCGCAATGCCGCGATATTGATCGAGTGCTGGCCCTTGTTGTCGGCCGTGCCCCGCCCGTAATAACGCTCGCCCACCTGGGTGAGTTTCCAGGGACTCAGGCCGGTCTGCCACTGGGCGTCCAGGCCCCGGATCACGTCGCCGTGCCCATAAGTGAGGATGGTGGGCAGATCGGGGCCCTCGATGCGCCGTGCCACCAGGAACGGCGCCGCGACGCCGGCAGGGTTGTCCAGTATCTGGATGTCATAACCCATTTGCTGCAGTGCCGGGCCGATCTCGTCCGACAGATAGGTGCGCAAGAAGGGATGGGACTCCGGAATCTGGCTCTCGGTCTTGATGGCGACGCGACGCGCCAGGTCCTGCATGAATTCACCGCTGTCAAAATGGTGTGTGACGCTCTCAAGTGCCTGTTGTCGCGACATCCTGTACTCCGGCTGGGTTGCTGAAAATTGATCGGTCGGGGAATCCTACCGTGGCAAATGCTACCTGCAAACTAGCCAGCAGTCTCCCGCACCAGCACCTCGCCGCGCAGCGCGCGCTGGGGCGCCTCGGTGATGCGCACATCGACCATCTGTCCCACCAGGCGCGCCGGCCCGGCAAACACCACGGCACGGTTGCATTCGGTGCGCCCGAACAACTCGGCCGCGTTCTTTCGCGCCGCACCTTCGACCAGCACCGGTTGCACCGTGCCCAGCCGGCTCGCGCTGATCGCCCGCACGTTCGCGTCGATCGCGGCCTGCAGCCGCTGCAGCCGCTCCAGCTTGACGGCGTGCGGGGTGTCGTCGTGCAGCGCCGCCGCCGGCGTGCCCGGGCGCGGGCTGAAGATGAAGCTGAAGGAGCTGTCATAACCGACGTCGCCGATCAGCTTCATCATGCGCTCGAAATCGTCCGCAGTCTCGCCGGGGAAACCGACGATGAAATCGCTCGACAGCGCCAGATCGGGCCGGATCGCGCGCAGCTTGCGCACCGTCGACTTGTATTCCATGGCTGTGTAGCCACGTTTCATCGCCATCAGGATGCGGTCGGAGCCATGCTGCACCGGCAGGTGCAGGTGGTTGACCAGTTTTTCGACCTTGCCATACACCGCAATCAAGGCCGGCGTGAATTCGTTCGGATGGCTGGTGGTGTAACGGATACGCTCTATGCCCGGGATGTCGGCCACATACTCGATCAGCGTGGCCAGGTCGGCCAGCTCCGTGGTGTCACCCATCGGCGCGCGGTAGGCATTGACGTTTTGCCCCAGCAGGGTCACCTCGCGCACGCCCTGGTCGGCCAAGCCGGCGATCTCGACCAGCACGTCGTCGAACGGCCGCGACACTTCTTCGCCCCGGGTGTAGGGCACCACACAGTAGCTGCAGTACTTGGAGCAACCCTCCATGATGCTGACGAACGCAGTCGCACCCTCGACCCGCGCCGGCGGCAGGTGGTCGAATTTTTCAATCTCTGGAAAACTGATGTCGACCTGCTGGCGCCCTTGCGCGACGCGCTGCCGCAGCAGCTGCGGCAGGCGGTGCAGGGTCTGCGGGCCGAACACTACATCCACATAGGGCGCGCGTTCGATGATGGCGGCGCCCTCCTGGCTCGCCACGCAGCCGCCTACACCAATCTGGACACCACGCGCCTTCAGGTGCTTGATGCGACCAAGGTCGGAGAACACCTTTTCTTGCGCCTTCTCCCGAACTGAACAGGTGTTGAACAGGATCAGATCCGCCTGCTCGACATCCTGCGTGGCCTCATACCCTTCGGCGGCGCGCAGCACATCGACCATCTTGTCCGAGTCGTACTCGTTCATCTGGCACCCGAAGGTCTTGATGAATACTTTTTTGCTCATGAGAAGCCTGTAAACGCCACCGCAGGGACCAAGCCCTGATCAGGGCTTGGTCGAATACTTGGGAAGCTGGTCGTACGGCGTCTTGCCGTCGTCGACCTTGGGTGGCGGTGTGGCGGACCCAAACGTGAAGTTCACCGTCGGCAACAGGTCGGCGCGCACGGCCTCCTGCTCGGTCTGGTTCAGGATCCACACCCGCGTCACCAACCCCAGTCCGTCGCGCAGGAAGTAGACCAGAAACGGCTGGCCAACGATGGCTGCGGAGGACACCTGCATGTTGGTGGGGCCCTGGATGCGCGCGCCAGGCGACAGCCGCAACGCAGTTCCGTCGATGCTGACCGCCGGCGGCGCAGTGACGACGAGCGTGCCAGCGCGCACGCCTTGGGGGAATTGGCGCACCATGTCCTGCGCGAAAGCGCCAAACGCGGAAATAGCGAGCAGCCACGCCAGCAGGCCGGCGCGCGCGTATCGAAAAGAGGGATGCAGACAGCGGTTCATGGTATTCGTCCAGAGGCTGTGTGAATGAATCGCAGGCCAGGGCCAAGTCGCGCCGCAGTCCGTGCTCAGTCTACCATCGCCGGGCCAGGCGGCCAACGAAAAGCCCGCAACGAAAGGCATCGCGCGGGCTGGGTGTTGTTTGGTGGTGATAGGTGGATTTGAACCACCGACATCAGCATTATGAATGCTGCGCTCTAACCAACTGAGCTATATCACCACGAGGCCAACATTATAAAACGATTCGCGCTGGCGTCCATTAGCGGTGGGAAAACACAGCCTTGCGTTTGTTGACAAAGGCATCCATGCCTTCTTTCTGGTCCGCCGTGGCGAACAGGGCATGGAACAGGCGCCGCTCAAACATCACACCATCACTGAGGCCCCCCTCAAAGGCGCGGTTCACCGATTCCTTGGCGGCCATCACGGCCAGCTGGGAGTAGTCGCAGATCGACAGGGCTGCAGCCAGGGCTTCGTCCATCAGCTTGTCCAGCGGCACCACGCGACTCACCAGGCCGGCACGCTCGGCCTCGGTGGCGTCCATCATTCGGCCGGTGAGCGCCATGTCCATTGCCTTGGCTTTGCCAACCGCGCGTGGCAGACGCTGCGTTCCACCCGCGCCGGGGATGATGCCGAGCTTGATCTCGGGCTGGCCAAATCGCGCGTTGTCGGCTGCAATGATGAAGTCGCACATCATGGCAAGCTCGCAGCCGCCGCCCAGTGCAAAACCGCTCACTGCCGCTATTACCGGCTTGCGGATCTGGCGGATCTGCTCCCAGTTGCGCGTGATGTAGTCGCCCTTGTAGACATCGGCGAAACCGTAACTGGCCATCGCCCCGATATCGGCGCCAGCCGCAAAGGCCTTCTCGCTGCCGGTGATGAGCATGCAGCCGATGGCGGGATCGGCATCGAACGCCTTCAAGGCGGAACCGAGTTCATCCATCAACTGGTCGTTGAGGGCGTTGAGTTGTTTGGGCCGGTTCAGCGTGACGATACCGACGCGATCGGCTTCGGTTCGAACGGCAATCATTTCATGGGGCATGGCAGGTTCCTGTAATGGGCAGCAGGCGCCTATGCTAAGGGAAAGCATGCAGCGGCCGCACGGCAGTCCAATGGTAAATTGCGCCATCGGAAAGAAGGAAAGCCCATGACAGACCCAACCGTGCTGTATGCAGAACAGGGGCCGGTGGCCATCGCCACGTTGAACCGGCCCCAGGCATTGAACAGTTTCACAGACAAGATGCACCACGACCTGTGGGCAGCGCTGGACGCGGCCACGGCCAACCCCGCGATACGGGCCCTCGTCATCACCGGGTCCGGGCGCGGGTTCTGCGCCGGTGCCGACCTCTCGGGCTTCGACTTCAGTCCGGGACCGGACATGGTGCAACGCGCCGACCCCGGCCCGGTCATAGAGAAGACTTTCAATCCCACCGTGCGCCGGCTGCAGTCCCTGCGCATGCCCACCATTGCCGCCGTCAACGGCGTGGCGGCCGGTGCGGGGGCTTCGCTGGCGATGACCTGCGACATCGCGATTGCTGCGCCGACGGCCAGCTTCATCCAGGCCTTCAGCAAGATCGGCCTGATTCCGGACGCCGGCGGTACCTGGTTCCTCGCGCAGCGCCTGGGTCTGGCACGCGCCATGGGACTGGCCATGACGGGCGACAAGTTGTCTGCCGCCCAGGCGCGCGACTGGGGCATGATCTGGGACGTCGCGGAGGACTGCCTGGGCGCTGCCACCGCGCTCGCACAACGCCTTGCCGCGATGCCAACGCAGGCCCTGCTGGCGACCCGGACCATCCTGCGCGAGGCCGGAACCCGCACGCTGGAGCAGCAACTGGAGCAGGAACGCATCACGCAGTCCGCCATGGGCAAGACCAGCGATTACATCGAAGGGGTACAAGCCTTCCTGCAAAAGCGCGCACCGGTGTTTACCGGTCATTGAGGCCGGCTCGCCCGGGGCACCACAGACATGACCGCCAGCAAATCCGACCATCCGTCTGACGCCGCACTGGCGCTGGCGCGCCGGGTCGGCGAATCGATGTTTGCCGCCGATCGTGCTTCGCGCGAGTTGATGCAGATGGAATTGCTGGACTGTTCGCCAGGACGCGCTCGCATGCGCATGACCGTGCGCGCGGAGCAGCTCAACGGCCATGCCATCTGCCATGGCGGATTCATATTCACCTTGGCTGATTCAACTTTCGCGTTTGCCTGCAACAGCCACAACAAGGTTGCGGTGGCCGCCGGCTGCAACATCGAATTCCTGCGCCCCGCGCACGAGGGCGACGTGTTGACCTGTGAAGGCGTCGAACAGGTGCTGCGGGGCCGGCACGGTGTCTATGACATGCGCGTGACAAACCAACGCGGCGAAACCGTGGTTCTTTTTCGCGGCAAGAGCGCCGCCATTGCTGGCACCGTGGTAGCGCCGGCTGACTGACGCTGAACGGCGCAGACACCGCACCGGGCCATGCCGCAATCAGCCTGAGAGCCAGTTCCCCAAAGCGTCAGCGTCCGCTACACCCAGACGCCACGTCGTGGCGGCGGGGGGAAGCCGCAGGCGCAGGCGCAAGAGGCGCCTGTCCCGCGCGACCAGGGCCGTGAGCGCTTGCCCGGCATTTGCATACACAGCAATCTCGTCGAGCCGCGTGATGCGCCATGCCGTGGCTGCCGCCCCGGCACCACGAACCTCGATTCCGAGCCACTCGTCACCTGCCGCCATGCCGGCCCGCTCCGCGGCGGAGTCGCGCAATACCGTCTTGACCCGCACGGCACCGTCTTCCACAACGCGCAGGCCCAACGCCTGCGCCAGTTGGGCCGGCTCTTGCAGCACCTTGACACCGTGCTGCTCGAGCACCCCCTGCAAAGGCAGCTCGCCCGTGCCATGAACCCATTGCGTAATCTGGGGGAACCAGTCCGTGCCAGAGAGATCCTGCAGCACCTGCAAAAGGTCGGCCTGCGTCATCGGGCCCGCATTGCAGCGTTGCCACAAAGCGCGCATGACCGCGTCCAGCGTTGTCTTGCCCTGGGTACGCAGACTCAGATCCAGGCACAACGCAACAGCCGCCCCCTTGCTGTAATAACTGATGGTCGCGTTCGGCGTGTTTTCGTCCTGCCGGTAATATTTGACCCAGGCGTCAAAGCTGGCCTGTGCAACGCTCTGCACCAGGCGGCCAGGGGCCTGCAAAACCTGGTTGATCGAGCGTGTGAGCTGCTTGAGGTAGTGCGCGTCGTCGGCCAGTCCACAGCGGCGCAACAACAGTTCGTCGTAATAACTCGTGAAGCCTTCGAAAAACCACAACAACTGCGTGTAGTTCTCGCGGTCGTAGTCGTAGCTTGCAAATTCACCTGGCCGCAGTCGCTTGACATTCCAGGTATGGAAATACTCATGGCAGATCAGCCCCAGCAGGGTTGCGTACCCTTCCGGCTGGCGCGGCGTGGCGCCGCCGCCGCTCGCCATACGCGGCAGATCCTTGCGCCCGCAGATCAACGCGGTGCTCTCGCAGTGCTCCAGACCGCCAAAGCCATCATCCACCGCGTTCACCAGAAACAGGTAACGGGCGTGCGGCATCTGCGGCTTGCGGCGACGGTGCGACCCAGGGCCGTGCCAGAAAGCCATGGCGGCTTCGCAGATGCGTTCGGTATCCGCCAGCAGGCGTGCACCGTCAAAACCCGGCGTCGCGCCCGCCACCACCATACGGTGCGGCACGCCACGGCAGACAAAGCTGCCCTCCCAGAATCGCCCCATTTCCACTGGGGAGTCCACCAATTCGTCGTAATTGCCGGCCCGATACACACCAAACCCGTCGGCCGCCACGCGCACCGGCTCCAGTGCCGTTGCCAACTTCCAGCCGCGCGGCGCGCCAGCGCGGCGCAGCTCCAGCTTGTGGGCTTTTGCCTCCTGCCCATGGACGCGCAGGAACATGCTGGTGCCATTGAAAAAGCCGCGCCCGGCGTCCAGCCAGGCTGCTCGCACCGAGTTGTCAATCGCCACGATTTCGTAGCGCAGCTGCAGCGGCGCGCTTTCCTCGCAATCAAGCTCCCAGGTGTTCTTGTCGATTTGGCGGGGTACCAGCACGCGCCTACCCTGGCGCGCGCGCAGTTGTTGCAGGTGGCGCGAGAACTCCCGCACCAGGTAGCTGCCCGGTATCCACACCGGCAGGCTGACGCGTTGCGAAGCCGCCGGAGCTGCTACCGTGATGTCGACCGCATACCGGTGCGAATGCAGGTCCAGCAGCGTGACGGCACAGACAACGGCCGGCTGGCCGGTCTTGGCCGGGTTCAACTTGGCAGGCACCTTACTTGGTGTCGCCGAGGTACTTCTCGACTTGCGCGGCGCTGATGGCGCCCGGCACGCGCGAGCCATCCACGAACAGCAGGGTTGGTGTGCCGCTGATGCGATGCTTGCGTCCGAATTCGACATTGCGCGTCAACGCCGTGGTGTCACAGGCATTGCCTGCCGCCGCGCCCGGCAGATGGTCACGCACCATCCAATCCTGCCAGGCCTTTGCCGGATCCTTCGCGCACCAGATGAGTTTGGATTTTTCCGACGAGTCGTTGCCCAGGATGGGATAGAGGAAAAGGTGAATGGTCACGTTGTCGACCTTTTGCAGGTCGCGCTCAAATCGCTTGCAGTAGCCGCAGTTCGGATCTTCGAACACGGCCACTTTGCGTTTGCCGTTGCCCCGCACGATGGTGAAAGCGTCCTTCACGGGAAGCGTGTCAAAGCTGATGGCCGAAAGTTTGTCGAGGCGCTCCTCGGTCAGGTTGCGCCGCTGCCGCGTGTCGATCAGGCTGCCCTGGATCAGGAAGTTGCCTTCAGCATCGGAATAGAAGATGTCGCCGTTGACACGCACCTCGAACAGCCCTGGCATGGCGCTGCGCGTGACCTCATCGATCTTTTGCATCTGCGGAATGCGCTCGCCCAGATTTTTGCGAATCGTCGCCTCCTGTGCCTGCGCCGCCCAGGCGGACAAGGCCAAAGCGGCTGTGAACAAGAGTCTTGAGAATGCCATCATGCTGATCCTGTCATCGCGTTGTACCAATCGAGCCAGAGTCACCCGGCCCGCGTCCGATGGCCCGATGGGCCACCCAATTCTTGATGGCGCCGCTATTGTCGAACCCGCCCATGCCCCACCGGCGCACACCCTGCCAGAACGGCCCCGGTCGCGCAAACAGACGCTGCAGGCCGTCGGTCGTGGCGCCCATCAACCAGACATCCGCCTTGCGCGCACGTTCGTAGCGCCGCAACAGCCTGGCGTCGTCCACCTCGCGCCAGTACTCCCTGGCGCGTATCTGCCGGGCAAGCTCGGCG
Source organism: Betaproteobacteria bacterium (assembly GCA_031387285.1). Classification (GTDB taxonomy): domain Bacteria; phylum Pseudomonadota; class Gammaproteobacteria; order Burkholderiales; family Burkholderiaceae_C; genus CAISIP01. Next base: position 11,736 of record JANNDB010000375.1, read on the forward strand.
ACATCGGCCAGACCGAGGTTCAAACCCTGCCCTGCCAGGGGGTGCACCACGTGGGCTGCATCGCCTGCCAGCACCCAACTGCTCCCTGCCGCGCGACCCACCCAGCGGCGCGCCATGGCAAGCTGCAAAGGCCAGGCGACCCGTTCACTGATCAGCGACAGGGTGCCGAATCGATTGGCACTGGCCATTTGCAGCTGCTGCTCGAACGCCGCGCCATCCAGAGCCAGCATCTGTGCATGTTTCTCCTTGTCTAGAGACCAGACCAGCGCCATGGAGTTCCCGCGTTCGCCTTCCAAAGGCAAAAGACCCAGCACATCGGTGGGTGTGAACCACTGGCAGGCGGTCTGGCCATGCGGCAACGCACACCGCACGCGGGCGGCAATCGCCCACTGCCCGTAGTCGGCCACGTCCCAATCCACCCCATATTGCTGGCGCGCGACGCTGGAGCGGCCTTCGCAGATGGCCGTGAGGCGCGCTGGCGCCGGTTCAGCCAGCAGCTCGATCCCGGGCTGGAAGCGCACAGCGTCGGCGAGCCGGGACTCCAGCGCGGGAACGTCCACGATCCAGGCCAGCGCCGGTTCGCCCTGCTGCGTGGCCGAGAAGCCTACCGCGCCGCCGCCCGCTTCCCGTACGTCCATGGACAGGACCGCCGTTGCCTGGTCGGCGGCTGGCCAGCAGCGCAGGCTTTCCAGCAAGTCGTGCGACTGCCGGTTGAGCGCATAGGCGCGCACGTCAGGATGGGCCTTGGCTGGCGCCGCCGCAGGAGCCAGCAACCCCACCTGCAGCCGTTCACGTGCCAGCAGCAAAGCCAGCACATGGCCGACGATGCCGTCACCCCGCACACATACATCCAACGGCCTTGTCATACAGCACATTGTAAAAGCCGGTGAAAATCGGCGATACCTTATTGCGCGTATTGCCCCTCCATCGTGTCTGAACCATCCAAACCCGCCGCTCCTGCATTCGACGTGCAGGCCCGCATCGAACGCCTCTTCGTCTACCCCGTCAAGTCCTGTGCCGGCGTGGAAGTACAGGAGGCGGTATTGACTGAAACCGGGCTGGACCTGGACCGTGCCTGGATGCTGGTGGACCGGGACGGTGACTTCGTCTCGCAGCGCGAGTTGCCACGCATGGCCCTGATACGGCC
>JANNDB010000439.1:0-3414 GCA_031387285.1 Betaproteobacteria bacterium
GCATACGCGTCGGCGTAGGCCTCTTCAATCGAGATGACTTTTTCGAAGGCTTGGCGCTCCGGCGAACCGACTGCCGTTGCCAGACCCCGTTGCCACAGCGCAACCGACAGGTTTCCGCTTCGAATTCGAAAGCAATGCCCGAATTCGTGGGCGGCGATGGTCATCAGGAACGCACGTGCCGCCTCGGGCGACGATGTCAGTGCCATCATTTGCGCCAACTTGGTGGTGTCGCCGTCCGACATGACTACAACACAGTCCACCCCGTCGCGCGGCATGACGCCCACGGGCGAATCGCCCACGTTTACGACCGGCGCCTTGGCATAGGCGACTTTCAGGTCCTTGAACAGGGGATGTTGTTGGACTTCCTTGAACAAGCCAATCCACTGGTCGGCGCTCGGAACTTCCTGCGTCCAGGTCAGCGTCGACCAGAGAAGTGCCGCCAACAAAATCGAAACCTTCGCCATCTGCTACTCCTGGGGCGTGCTGAACTGACGTGTGTGGGAACCGACGGAATCGCCTGGAAGGCGCGCATGACCACCAGCGGGAAAAACACGGGGCCACCGTTTTGCATGGCATTGGGCGAACTTGCGTCACTACGTGTCGATGGGCCGCCGGCGTCAGCTAACAGTCATATCGGCTGAACCGGTAAAAACTACAGGCGTCTTTGCAGTTTTCGGCAGCGCCCCCGGCGCCCGCCGGCATTGGCCCTCCCGGCCCCAAGGAAAAGGCCAGAGCAAGTCTGGCCTTGGGCGCCTGGCAACGTACGTCATGGTTTTGAGATCCCGGTCAAGGCCTGCGCGGCGGGGCGGATCTCCGCGCTCTGCACGGCAAGATCTCCCGGCGCAACGATCCGGACCAGTCCTTGGGCAATGGCGCGCACAACGATGTCGCGGTCTGAAATGGCGCCGATCACGTGGTCGCTCTCGGCCACCGGCTACATGCCGAAGTTGCGGTCACGCATTCTTCTGGCGGGTTCTTCGATGCGCATGTCAGTGCTGACGTACGGAACGTCGAGGGTCATCAGGACACTGCGTCAGCACCATCTCCATAGCCGTGGTGGCCGTAGGGGCTGCTGCTGCTCCTGACCAATGCGATGTGTCCCTATGTGCGCTATCGCACGGATGTGCGGCCCACTGCCTTGCACCATGCTTCCTGGGTATGGACAGTTCCAGCCTCATTTGATTGATCCAGATCAATTGAAAACCGGGATGCAAACGTAGCATTGGAGGACGGACCTCCATTGGGACCAGCCATGAATCGATTTCTCAGTCAACGCCGGATGCGCAACACCGCCTTCACGGTGCTGCTGGCTTGGCTGTTTGCCATCGCTTCGGGTGTAGCCAATGCCTGCCTGCTGGAGTCGCCCCGCGTTGCGCTTCACGTCTCGGCAGCCGGAACGCATGCGGCCGATGTGTCCACGCATGTGGGCACCCCCGCCCGGGACACTGCCAATTCCGGTGGTGCAATGCATGACTCCAGTCCGCCATGCCAGAAGGTCTGCGACGATACGCCGCAGTCTTTGCCGAAGGCGGCATCCGGGGTAGACCATACCAACCCCGGGCTGTCGCCGCCCGCCGCCATCCTCTGGGCGGCTACCGCACCTGTTGCCGTGGGTGCACGCCGCATGGCCAGGATGCAGCCGGCCCTGCCTGAGCTGCCGCTGCGACTGCGCTACCCGCGACTGGCGCTATAGGCCCTCTTCGGGCAGGGGCTCCCGGGCTTTGCGTTCGGCGATTCCTGTGCACGTTCCTTGCTGACTGACCCTGTACGCGGGTACAGGGCAACAGCTTCGCACACGGCCGGCGCTCCGAGCTCCGCCCGGATGCTGAATATCCGGCAATTCAATCAACAAACCATTCACGGAGTCTCCTATGAACCTCGTTCACTCAATTTCGCTAGCGCTGGCCATTGGCGTCGCAGTTTCTTCCGCAGGGGCTGCGCAGCCCGACCAGCATAAAGCCCATCATCCGGCTGGCGCTGCATCGTCCCCGGCTCCCAAGGCGATGTCGGGCAAAGCCGGTCCCGATATGGCCGGCATGAACACCCAAATGAAGGTCATGGGCGACATGCACGACAAGATGATGGCCGCCAAAACGTCTGAAGAGCGCAATGCCGTGATGGCCGGGCACATGCAGACCATGCAGGAGGGCATGGCCATGATGAACGGGATGTCGTCTGGCGGCGCGGGCGCAATGAAGGGTGACCTGGCGACGCGCCAGATGATGATGGAAAGGCGCATGGAAATGATGCAGTCCATGATGCAGATGATGATGGATCGGCTGCCCGCTGTCCCGGTGAAATGACCGTGGCGCCGCTTCGTACAGTCATCGCGCCTGTCACCTGCTTCTGGAGAGGCAAATGAATCACGACCATGCCTCGTCCGGACCCGAACCCAGGTCCTTCTGGAACTCGCGTTATGCCGTCGGCCTGATCGTGCTGGGCGCCATTGCGACGTACTTCCTGCTGAGCGAACACCGTGCGCACTTCTTCGGCGCGCTGCCGTTCCTGCTGCTGCTGGCCTGCCCGCTGATGCACGTCTTCATGCATGGCGGCCATGGCGGACACGGTGGTGGCCATCGAAGCCACCAAGACAGCCAGCAGAGCCCCCAAGCAGAGCCGCTGCCAAAAGCCAGCAAGGTCGGAGAACAACCATGAACCACGATGCCTCAGCCTACGGACTGTGGACGCTTGTCGTCCTCAACTCGGCCATCTTCCTGATGTTTGCGTTCAGCTTCTTCAAGCCCCAGACCGCGCGCGACTGGCGCACCTTCAGCGCATTCGGCGCCTTCATCGTGGCGCTCTTCGTCGAGATGTACGGTTTCCCGCTGAGCATTTACCTGCTCGCGGGGTGGCTGCAAACAAGGTACCCGAGTCTTGACCTGATGTCCCACAACACCGGTCACCTCTGGTCGACGCTGCTGGGCGAGAAGGGCGACCCGCACTTCGGTGCGCTGCATATCGCGAGCTACGGTTTCCTGGCCTTTGGCTTTTACCTCTTGGCCACCTCCTGGGACGTTCTGTTTCAGGCGCAGCGCCGCAATGTTTTGGCCAGGACCGGGCCGTATGCGCGCATTCGCCATCCGCAGTACGTGGCTTTCGTGCTGATCCTCTTGGGCTTTCTGCTGCAGTGGCCAACTGTGCTCACGCTGCTGATGTTCCCGATCCTGCTGGTCATGTATGCGCGCCTGGCAGTCACTGAGGAGGCGGAGATGCGCAAGCGTTTCGGCGCCGAATTTGAGGCATACGCGGCGCGCACGCCGCGCTTCCTGCCATCACTGCAAAAAGTAGGAGCCGTGTCATGAGCAAGAAGCAGCACGACGAGAAAAACATCAAGGGGAACTCCGCGCCTGCGGCCGTTGACCCCGGCGCCGCGCCGCAAACGTCTGCCACGGGCGCGGGAGCGGGTCAGCTGTC
>JANNDB010000448.1:0-2793 GCA_031387285.1 Betaproteobacteria bacterium
CGAACGCATGGGCTGGCTGCCTTCGGCGCCGCAGCTGCAGACCAACCCCCTGCAGGTCGTACGCGACGCGCTGGCCGCCGGCCAGGATCCGAAGGACTACACGGTGAAGGGGCTCAAGGACGGCTCGCTTAGGATGAGCTGCACCGACCCGGACCATCCGGACAACTGGCCGCGCAACATGTTCGTGTGGCGCTCCAATATCCTGGGCTCCAGCGGCAAGGGTCATGAATATTTCCTCAAGCACCTGCTCGGAACGAGCAACGGCGTGCAGGGCAAGGACCTCGGGAAAGAGGAGGCGAAGCCCACCGAAGTGGTGTGGCACGACAAGGCGCCCGAAGGCAAGCTCGACCTGCTGGTCACGCTGGATTTCCGCATGAGCACCACCTGCCTGTACAGCGACATCGTGCTGCCCACCGCGACCTGGTACGAGAAGAACGACCTCAATACCAGCGACATGCACCCGTTCATCCACCCCCTGTCCACCGCCGTGGATCCGGCCTGGCAGTCCCGCAGCGACTGGGACATCTACAAGGGATTTGCGAAAAAGTTCAGCGAAGTGTGCGTGGGGCATCTCGGCGTCGAGAAGGAAGTGGTGCTCACGCCGCTGATGCACGATTCCCCGGGTGAACTGGCCCAGCCCTTCGAAGTGCGCGACTGGAAGCGCGGGGAATGTGAGCTGGTGCCAGGCAAGACGGCGCCCCAGATCACGGTGGTCGAACGCGACTATCCGAACGTCTACAAGCGTTTCACGGCGCTGGGTCCGCTCATGAACAAGGTCGGCAATGGGGGCAAGGGTATATCCTGGAACACGCAGACCGAAGTCAGGCAGCTCGGTGAGCTCAGCGGCGTGGTCAGCGCCGAAGGCGTGACCAAAGGCATGCCGAAGATAGAGAGCGACATCGATGCATGCGAGGTGATCCTGCAGCTCGCGCCGGAGACCAACGGCCATGTGGCTGTCAAGGCCTGGGAAGCGCTGGGCAAGCAGACCGGGCGCGACCATACCCATCTGGCGATCCACCGTGAGGACGAGAAGATCCGATACCGCGATGTGCAGGCACAGCCGCGCAAGATCATTTCCAGCCCGACCTGGAGCGGCATCGAGTCCGAAACGGTGTCGTACAACGCCGGCTACACCAACGTTCACGAATTCATTCCTTGGCGCACGCTCACCGGGCGCCAGCAGTTCTATATGGACCACCCGTGGATGATCGCTTTTGGTGAAGGGTTTACAAGTTATCGCCCGCCAGTGGACCTGAAGACCACGGCCGGCATCCAGGGCATCAAGCCCAACGGCAATCCCGAGATAGCGCTGAACTTCATCACGCCGCATCAGAAATGGGGTATTCATTCCACCTACACCGACAACCTGCTGATGCTCACGCTGAGCCGCGGAGGACCCTGTGTCTGGATGAGCGAGGACGATGCCAGGCAGGTGGGCATAGTCGACAACGACTGGATCGAACTCTTCAACATCAACGGCGCCATTGCGGCGCGGGCCGTGGTCAGCCAGCGTGTCAACCCGGGCATGGTCATGATGTACCACGCGCAGGAAAAGATCGTCAACACGCCGGGCTCCGAGATAACCGGTGCCCGCGGCGGCATCCACAACTCGGTGACCCGCATCGTGCTCAAGCCGACCCACATGATTGGCGGCTACGCGCAGTTCAGCTACGGCTTCAACTACTACGGGACCATTGGCACCAACCGCGACGAGTTCGTGGTGGTGCGCAAGATGGCCAAGGTGGACTGGCTCGATACGCCGGTGGCCAATGAGCTGATCGAGCCAGTGCAAGCGCAAGGAGAGTCGGTATGAAGATACGCGCGCAGATCGGCATGGTGCTCAACCTGGACAAGTGCATCGGCTGCCACACGTGTTCAGTCACATGCAAGAACGTCTGGACCAGCCGGCCGGGCATGGAGTACGCCTGGTTCAACAACGTGGAAACCAAGCCGGGCATCGGCTTTCCCAAGGAATGGGAGAACCAGGACAAGTGGAACGGCGGCTGGATCCGCAAGGCCAACGGCAGCATCGAGCCGCGACAGGGCGCCAAGTGGAAGCTGTTGATGCGCATCTTCGCCAACCCGAACCTGCCGGAGATAGACGACTATTACGAACCCTTCACCTTCGACTACGCGCACCTTCAGAGCGCGCCCGAAATGAAGGCCACGCCCACCGCCCGCCCGCGCAGCCTGATCACCGGCAAGCAGATGGACAAGATCGTGTGGGGACCGAACTGGGAGGAAATCCTGGGCGGGGAATTCGCCAAACGCAGCAAGGACAAGAACCTCGACGGCTTCGAGCAGGTGCAAAAGGACATGCTGGGCCAGTTTGAGAACACCTTCATGATGTACCTGCCCAGGCTGTGCGAGCACTGCCTGAACCCGGCCTGTGTTGCGAGCTGCCCGTCGGGCTCGATCTACAAGCGCGAGGAAGACGGCATCGTGCTGGTGGACCAGGACAAGTGCCGCGGCTGGCGCATGTGCGTCTCGGGCTGCCCGTACAAGAAGATCTACTACAACTGGAAGAGCGGCAAGGCCGAGAAGTGCACTTTCTGCTACCCACGCATCGAGGCCGGCGAGCCCACCGTGTGCAGCGAGACCTGTGTCGGGCGCATACGTTACCTCGGCGTGTTGCTGTACGACGCGGACCGCATCCAGGAGGCGGCCAGTGTCGAACACGACCGCGACCTGTACCAGGCCCAGCTCGACATCTTCCTCGACCCCTTCGACCCGAAGGTCATCGAGCAGGCGCGCATCGACGGCATACCCGACAAATGGATGGACGCGGCCCGC
>JANNDB010000510.1:0-3469 GCA_031387285.1 Betaproteobacteria bacterium
TGAGCAGCACGGCGTCGCATTCACCTCCCCTGCCCGACTGGTTGTCGCTGCATGGCGCCGTTGCGGTCGTCACTGGCGGCGGCACCCACCTGGGGCTGGCTATGGCCAGCGCACTGGCCGAGCTCGGCGCCACCGTCCATCTGTTGGGCCGACGCCGAGAACTCGTGCAGGCGGCCGCCGAGGACCTCACGCGGCGCGGTCTGAAGGCCTTTGCAGTGGCGGCCGACGCGAGTGACGAGGTGGCGATGGAGCAGGCCATGCAGGACATCGAGAAAGCGCATGGCCGGCTCGACGTGATGGTCTGCAACGCTGGCGGTGCCTTCGGTGCCACCATGGCACCGCATATTTCAGTGGCCGACCTGGAGGCCACGCTGCGGCTGAACGTCACCACCACCATGGTCAGCGCGCAGAGCGCCGCCCGGCGCATGCAGCCACGCGGGCGTGGTGCCATCATCACGGTGGGCTCGCTGCATGCCACGCTGGGCAGCGACCCGCGCCTGTACGCGCCCGAGATGCGCCGTTCGTCGCAGTCCTACCACGCAGCCAAGGGCGCCATCCTGAACCTCACGCGCGGCCTGGCCTGCGAACTGGCGCAGTACGGCATCACGGTGAACTGCATCAGCCCGGGCCAGATCCCGAAACCCAGCCTGGACGATTTCACGCGGGAGAACTTCCGCCAGCAGGTGCCGCTGGGGCGCCTGGGTGTCCCCAGCGACCTGCGCGGCGCAGTGGCATTGTTCGCCACCGACGCGGGCCGCTGGATCACCGGGCAGAATCTGACCATTGATGGAGGATGGTCGGCATGGTGATAACTGAAAGCTCCCGCGCCATAACGCACCGCACCGCGGGCCGGCGCAACGGACCCATCACGCGACTGGTAAGCCCGGGCGACCTGGGGCAACTGCTCAAGCCCTTCGTCTTCCTCGATCTGTTCGACGCGCCGCCCGACAGCTTCGGCGGCTTCGGCCTGCACCCGCACTCGGGCATCGCCACGCTCACTGTGCTGCTGCAAGGCGCGACCCGTTACGAAGACACGACCGGTGCCACCGGCGTTCTGCCCCAGGGTGGTCTGGAATGGATGCAGGCCGGCGGCGGGGTGTGGCACACCGGCTCGGCCCTGCCCGGCCAGCACAATCGCGGCTTCCAGCTGTGGGTGGCGCTGCCGCCCGGGTTCGAAGGCGCGCCACCGCGCAGCCAGTACATTGCTCCGCAACAGATTGCCCAGGTGGGGCCGGCGCGTGTGCTGCTGGGCAGCCTGGGCGACGCGGTCAGTGCGATTGCGCCACCTTCACCAATGAACTACCTGGAGGTCCGCCTCGCTGCGGGGGAGCACTGGACCTATGCACCACCCCAGGGCCATACCGTGGCCTGGATGGCAGTACACGCTGGCAGCATCGAGGCCGGCGCGGCGCTGCAGACCGGCGAACTGGGCGTGTTCGACGATTCCGGTGACCCGATCACTTTCACCTCCCGCACGGGCGGCGCCTTTGTCCTGGGCTCCGCCGTGCCGCATCCGCACGATCTGGTCATGGGGTCGTACTCGGTGCACACGAGTGCGCAGGCACTTCGCGATGGCGAGGCCGGGATACGGCGCATCGGCGAGGGGTTGCGCGCGCAGGGGCGGCTAGGCTGATAGCTCCACAGTAGGGGCGGTCCTGATTGCCACCCTGACCGGGCCGGCCAGCAACGTACACTGCAGCGACGCTTCGGCCACATCGGTGCAGCCGGCTTACTCTGGAGACAGCATGGCGCAAAACATAGTCATCCCGATGCGCGCTGCCATCTACGCGGCTGGTATGGAGCGTTTTCGCGTGGCCGGTCCCGGCGCTGCGTCTGGGCTTGCGTCGATCGATCCGGCGGACGTGCCGTTCTCCTGTGGCGAAAAGGCAAAGGACCGCGAACAGGTCGATGCGCTGTCCGTCGAGCTGGACACGTGGCAGAACCTCTTCTTCGCGGACCATCGCTTCAAGATGCTGGTGGTGCTCCAGGGCATTGATACCAGCGGCAAGGATGGAACCCTGCGTGGCGTGTTCGCCCGCATGAGCCCGCTGGGGGTGCGGACCGTTGCCTGGAAAGCGCCGAGCGAGGCGGAGCGGGCGCGGGATTTCCTCTGGCGCATCCACCAGGAAGTGCCTGCGCTGGGTGAAATCGTTGTCTTCAATCGCAGCCACTACGAGGATGTGCTGGTACCGGTCGTCAACGGGAATTTGACCAGGACCCAGCTCCAGCAGCGTTTCGCCCAGATCAACGACTTCGAACGCATGTTGGCGGAATCGGGCACCGTCCTCCTGAAGTTCATGCTCCATATCTCCAAGGATGAACAGCGCAAGCGGCTGCAGGCCCGCCTGGACGACCCGACCAAACACTACAAGTTCCAGCGCGCAGACCTGGAGGTGCGCAAGCAGTGGAATGCCTACCAGCGCGCCTACAAACAGGCCATCGCCGCTACCGGCACCGCGTGCGCGCCCTGGTTTGTTGTGCCGTCCGACTCGAAGACGCATCGCAATCTCATGATCGCCACCGCCATGCGCGATACGTTTGCGGCACTCAAGCTGCGTTACCCGCCAGGCGATCCATCGTTCGCCTCGCTGAAGGTGAAGTGACAGGCTGCCTCCAGGGTCCCCACTCTTGCGGATGAAATGGGCGCTTCGCCTAGGGTCACCAAAAGACCGTGAGCTTGCCAAGTTCGTGAAGGTCCCGCTGGCAGGCCGCCGCATCGTCCTGCCGGTGCGCACTTAACCAGCCCACCCCGAACCAGGCTTTGGGGTCGGATTGCGCCAGCCGGGCATAGGCCGCCAGGGCCATCCGGCGATCGTTGTAACGGCCCAGGGAGTCTTGCGCGGGCTTGAGCTTCGCCAGGAAGCGCTCCACCTTCTTTCTCTTGAACAAGGGTTCGGCCAACTCGGCCAGGTAACGCAGCCGCTTTACGCGCTTGCGCAGGCGGTGCTGGGCCGTTTCATCAAGGGCCAGGAACCGGGGTCCTTCGTCGACGATCTGGCGCTGCAGTTTTTTCAGGCGTGACCGTACGGCAGCCAGCGCCGGTTCGCGCGCCGCGGGTGTGGTGTCTGGTCGGCCATGCGCGAAGGCCAACAGGTCCAATACCGTCGCTTGAAACGCAGGGGAGCGCACTGCCTGCCCCGGGTCGGGCGGACTGGCCGCCTTGCCGGCGTCCAGCGCCGGCCCTCCTGCGGCGACCAGTTGTGGCTGCATCTGCAAGGTCAGGAACTCGTCATCCCTGTGTTCTCCGAGGATACTGAAGACACGCGCCAGTTCGGGCTCCCAGGCGCCGTCGACGGCCCCGCCCCCATCGCCCAGTTCACGCAGCACACTGCGCAGGCGCCGCAGCCCTATGCGCAACTGGTGGATCTGCTCACGGTGGTTGCCGCCCGCGGCGATCTCGCTGGCATTGGGCAGCACCTGCGCCATGCAATTGGCCACCATCGCCACAGTCGTTTCGCCCACAGTGGCG
>JANNDB010000506.1:0-5806 GCA_031387285.1 Betaproteobacteria bacterium
GCTGCCTGGAGCTGGTGCTGCAAGGCAAACTTGACACGTCCACCGCCAGCATGGCCAAACTCACCTGCAGCGAACTCCAGGGCAAGGTGATTGACGAATGCCTTCAGTTTTATGGCGGCTACGGCTTCATGCTCGAATACCCGATCGCCCGCGCCTATGCCGATTCCCGCGTGCAGCGCATTTACGGGGGGACGAGCGAGGTGATGAAAGAGGTGATCGCACGGGGGATGGGCCTGAGCGGGAAATAAGGCGCCTTAAACCGGGCAGCCGAGTTGGCGCGCCAGATCCAGAAAATCCCTCGCATGGTACGTGTTCGCCTGATCGGCTGAAACATCCTTTGGCCGAGTGGCGCCAAACTCCAGCGCCCGCTCGACATACGCGGTCTGTAACCCGCAGGCCCGTGCCGCAGCCAGGTCATCCTGGTGCGCCGCCACCAGCATCACCTGCGCGGGCGCGATGTCAAACACCTTGGCCACCCCCAGATAGGCCTGCGGAGCGGGCTTGTAGGCGCGGAACACCTCGGCTGACAACACGCAGTCCCACGGCAACCCGGCGCGTTTGGCCATGTTGGTGAGCAGGCCGATGTTGCCGTTGGACAGGCTGCAGATCGTGAAGCGCGATTTGAGCCGCGTCAGGCCAGCCACCACGTCGGGCCATGGGTCGAGCCGGTGCCAGGCCTTGTTCAGATGCGCCTTTTGCGCTTCGCTCAGGTGCGTGACGCCAAAGTCCTGCAGCACATCGTCGAGGATCATGCGGTGCAGGTCATCGATCAGCGTCCACGGCAGAGCGCCGGACATGACCCGGCGCATGGCCGGCTGGTAACCTGCGCGCCAGGCCAGGGCAAAGGCGTCTGCGTCCACTGCAGGCAGCAACGCCTGCACCTCGCGCTGCACGCTGCCGTGCCAGTCCACCACCGTGCCGAACACGTCAAACGCCAGCACCAGGGGCTGTGTCATCGCTGGGCCTTGTCTTTCTGGTTCTGCGATTCGATGCGCTCACGCGCCGCCTGCCAGTCGGCATCGGTCCAATGGCGCAGTTCATAGAAATTGCCGCCGGTGGCAAGCGCGCTGCCGCCGTCCATCATGATGCTCTGGCCGGTCAGCCAGTCACACTGGCCGTTCGCCATCAGGAAGCTGGCGATGTTCTGCAACTCGCTCATCAGGCCTTCGCGCGCCATCGGATTGTTCTTGCGGCTGCGCGAGCCCGGCTCCTCACCCGGGTTGAGGCGCCGGCTCATGCCTTCGGTCGGAATTTCCCCCGGTCCCACGGCGTTCAGGCGGATGCCGTAACGCGCCCATTCCATTGCGAGTGACTTGGTCATCACGTCGATGCCGGCCTTGCTCATGGCGGACGGCACGACAAAAGGCGAACCGTTGTCGACCCAGGTGACGATGATGCTCATCACGCTGCGGTAGGGCTGGCCGGGCTTCCACTCGCCTGCCTTGGCCTGGGCAATCCACTTCTTGCCGACCGCCTGCGTCACGTAGAACGTGCCGTGGAAGACGATGTTGGCGATGGCGTCGAAGGCGCGCGGAGAGAGACTTTCGGTGGGTGCAATGAAGTTGCCCGCTGCGTTGTTCACGAGTCCGGTCAGGCCACCGCTGTCCCACAGCGCATCGACCATCTCCTGCACGTTCTGGGCGATCCGGATATCCACACCAAAGCTGTCGATACGCCGTCCGGGGAACTGGGTGCGCCAGAGTGCGGCGGTCTCGTCACAGACCGACTTGCGCCGGCCGCAGATCGCCACGTCGGCGCCCAGGGCAAGGAACTTTTCCGCCATGGCGCGACCCAGACCAGTGCCGCCGCCGGTTACCAGGATGCGCTGGCCCGCCATGAGCTGGGATTGAAACATGAGGGGTGTCTCCGTGCAGGTTGAGGGAAGTGGGCCGCTTGCGGTCCGCCAGCGCATGGTAGCGACAAACCTGCAGCGTTGACAAAGCCGGCGCGGCGCTGAAGAATCGCCACCGTGTGCTGCAACGCGCGGCGCATGAGCGACCGAGCTGCGGGCAGTCCGCGCCGCCCATCCAGCAATGCCCGCACGAGGGGATACACGGATGAATGAAAGCAAGCTACAGGAGTTCATGGGACGCCTGGTCGGCGACATGGGTGGCGCCGCGATGATGGCCAATGTGGTGCTGGGCGAGGAGCTCGGCCTGTATCGCGCCATGGCAGACGGCCAGGCCATCACGCCCGAGGTGCTGGCAGGACGCACGGGTTGCAACGCCCGACTGGTACGGGAGTGGCTGAACGCCCAGGCTGCCAGCGGATATGTGGAGCACAGCAATGGGCAATTCCGCCTGCCCGAAGAGCAGGCCATGGCGCTGGCCAATGAAGACTCGCCGGTGTACGTGGCGGGCGGCGCTTCGGTAATCGCCAGCATGTACCTGGACAAAGACAAGCTGGTCGCGGCCATGCGCGGCAACGGTGCACTGTCCTGGGCCGACCACCATCCCTGCCTGTTCTCCGGGACGGAGCGCTTCTTCCGCCCCGGCTACCGGGCCCATCTCGTGAGCAGCTGGTTACCTGCGCTCGATGGGGTGGTGGCCCGGCTGGAACAAGGCGCCAAGGTGGCAGACGTCGGATGCGGCCATGGCGCGTCGGCCATCATCATGGCGCAGGCGTATCCGAAGTCGCACTTTCACGGCTTCGATTTCCATGCCGGGTCGATTGACGAGGCACGCAAACGCGCCGAGGCTGCCGGTGTGTCCGATCGCGTGCGGTTCACGCCGGCCACGGCCAAGGCGTTTCCCGGTGCGGACTATGACCTGGTCTGCTTTTTCGACTGCCTGCACGACATGGGGGACCCGGTGGGCGCCGCGAAGCACGCGTATGCGACGCTCAAGCCCGGAGGCACCGTCCTGCTGGTCGAGCCGTTCGCCAACGACGAGTTGGACCAGAACCTCAATCCGGTTGGGCGATTGTTCTACGCCGCCTCCACCTGCCTGTGCACGCCAAACTCCCTTTCGCAGGAGGTGGGGCTGGGCCTCGGAGCGCAAGCGGGTGAGCGGCGCCTGCGCCATGTATTCCAGGAAGCCGGATTCGCCAGCTTCCGCCGCGCCACCGAGACGCCGTTCAATCTGGTGCTGGAGGCGCGTAAGTAGGGCTGGTGCCGGCTTCACCTGCCGTTCATATGGGCCCTATACAGTGGGGCTCGCATTGCAATTTCAACGGAGTCATTCACCATGCAACTGGCCACCACGTCATCCATCCTTGTCGCTGCCTGGCTCCTTGCCGGTGCCGCCCACGCCACCGGCTTGGCCACCTGCGACTCTGGCGCCAAAACCGGCTGGCAGCCGGTGGAAAAGCTGGAGCAGCAGCTCAAGGAGAAGGGATACATCGTGCGCCGAATCAAGGAAGACGGCGGCTGTTACGAGGTATACGCGTTCAATGAAAAGGGTGAACGCGGCGAGTACTACTTTCACCCGGTGACCTTGGCGCCCGTTCCCACCAAATCGCGATGAGCCTGCTCGCGCCAGCCACCACGGCGCAAACGGTTCCGGTTTGGAGCGTGGCGACACGCGTGTTGCACTGGACGCTTGCGCTGGGCATGATCGCCGCGTTTGTTACCCATGAAGGGGGCGGTCGCCTGCACGAGCTGGTGGGTTACTTGGCGCTCGCCGCGGCCGGCCTGCGCTTACTGCTGGGCTTGTTCGGAGCCGGGCGCTGGCGTTTTTCCTCTTTTGTGCGGGGCGCGCGTGCCACGGCGCAGTACGCAGTAGCGGTGCTTCGCAAGCGGGAAGTGCACTATCTGGGCCATAACCCGCTGGGTGGCTGGATGGTGGTTCTGCTCTTGATCGACGCCCTGGCTGCCGGTATCACCGGCTGGCTCTACACCACCGACTGGTTCTGGGGCGTGCAATGGATGGAGGAGCTGCATGGGGCGCTCGGGGAGGTTCTGCTGCCGCTGCTGTTGTTGCACGTGGGTGGCGTGGTGTTCACCTCCCTGCGCCAGCATGAAAACCTGGCGGCCGCCATGCTGCACGGCCGCAAGCGCGCCAGGCCCGACCCGGACTCACGCTGAACGGCGCGCCGGCGCAGCGCAATCAAGCCCTTTCCATACCCCCCTGGTTTGCGTACACTGGCCTGCATCACCTTGATGGAGGAGCGTGCCATGAAGCCCGTTGTCGAATTGCTCAAGCGGCGTGACCCGGCCCTGTACAAGGTGGCCCCCGATCTGGCGGTGTTCGATGCGCTCAAACTGCTGGCCGAATACGGCGTAGGCGCCGTTCTGGTGATGGAGGGCGAGCGGATGGTGGGCGTTTTCTCCGAGCGCGATTACACCCGCAAGGTGGCATTGTTGGGGCGCAATTCCCGCGAAACACTGGTGCGCGACATCATGACCAGCGAAGTGGTGTCGGTCACGCCCAGCACCGGCACGCGCGCCTGCATGGCGCTGATGAGCCAGAAGAAGATCCGTCACCTGCCGGTGGTCGATGGCCAGAAGGTGGTGGGCATGATCTCGATCCGGGACATCATGGACGACATCATTGCCGACCACGAGCAGACCATCGCTCAACTGCAGAACTACATCAGCAGCTAAGGCGCAGACAAGCTTCAGGCGCTCGCCAGACGCCGCTTGGCGCGCTCCAGCACCCGGGCGGCAGCGCGCGGGTCGAGCCCGTACATGTCGGCGAAGACTTCCATCGGCTCGCCGCTCGCCTCATAGGCACGCAACAGCGCTTCATCCTTCGCATTGCCGCGTGAGGCATCGTCGAGCGCAGCGTGCAGCAGCGTATCGATCGTCGCGTCACGGCATTGCGCCAGCTCGGCATAGGCTTCGCGCGTCAGGCCGGACGCCACGAAAGCCTGGGCGATGCGCTCGCGCAGGCGGGGCGCCAGGTCTTCAGCGGTGCGCGCCTGGCGGCGCCGGTAGACCTCGGCCAGGGCCTGGAACACATGTTCGGGCGCCATCTCTTCCACGGCCTGGCCGTTCAAATCATGGCGCTTCTCGCCGTTGGCTACGCAGGCGAGGTACCGTGTGGAGCGGGTGTGCAGGGCCAGTGCCGCCTTCAGGCCAGCCTGGTCGAGCGCGGCGGGGTGCGCCTGCACCAGATCCTGAAAGATGCCGCGCTTGAGCGGGCGGAACTGGGCACCAAATAGCTGCGGATACCACAGCGCGAGCTGTTCCAGCACCGCCATCGCCGCGTCGCGCGGCGGGCGCTGCTTCTTTGACTTGTCGGCCGGTTCTGTTGCTGTTGCTGTTGTTGTTGCCGGTGCTGTTGTTGTTGCCGGTGCTGTCGATGCTGCAGGCTCGGCTTGAGGCGGCACCGGTGCCGTCTCCTCGCCGTACCCCTGGTCGCGCCGCCAGGCCGCCAGGTCGATGTCCTGGTCCAGCGGAAAAAGCGGGCGCGGCACGCGGGTGAACCTCAACCGGGTCGGGTCGGGGGTGCACAAGGCGCCGCTGTCGCAGACGATCACCTTGCTGGCGATCGGCTCGAAGGCCGCCCGAAAGTGCTGCATGGACTTGAGCGCAACCACTTTCTTGGCGCGCGGGTCGATGCCGAAGGCGGTGAACTGCGCGAGGTCGAGGATTTGCGCCGCGAGCGACACCACGAGGATGTCGATGTCCTGCACCCGCAACACCACGGTCGGGCCCCAGCTGCGGTGCAGGCCGCCAGCCATCGGTCCCTCGGCGAAATAGTGGCCGTCGCTCTTGTGCTCCAGGCTGCCCTGCAGCGCGAGCGGTCCGCCCCCGGCGCGCGCATCGGTCTTGCCACCCAGTTGCACCTGCATGAGCGCGCCCAGCGGCGTCGACTGCAAGGCCTGCACGGTTTCTGGATCCACGATGGGGCCGAAGCACGCC
>JANNDB010000548.1:0-2549 GCA_031387285.1 Betaproteobacteria bacterium
ACACGCACAGCGCAAGCACCTTGCCACGTGTTGTCCATCCGCCACCTGTTGCTGCCGTTGGCGGCCTGGGGCCTCGCGCATGCACTGGCGCTGCCGCCGGACCAGCGCACCGTGCTCATGATCTTCTCGGCAGTGCCAACCGCCTCCAGCGCCTATTTGCTGGCTGCGCGCATGGGCTACAACGGGGCGTACGTGGCGGGTCTGGTGACCCTGTCGACGGTGCTGGGCCTGCTGAGCCTGCCATTGGCGCTGGGCCTGCTGCGGGCGCCGTGAACGCGGGCCACGCTCTGACTCAGGGCTTTGCGGGCTGCAGCAGCAAGCCGATTCGCCGGCGCACGCGCTCCGCCGCCTCGCGATCCCCGGCCTGTTCCGCGCGCTGCGCCTGCACACCCAGCCAGGCCAGCAGCGGCCGGCGCCAGCCCTGGTCGGAAGCCGTCGTGATGGCCAGCATGATCGTTGCCGGGTCGGCGCGGCCCTGCTGCAGCAATACCCCCGCCGCGACCAGGCGGGCCAGCGGGTCTGGCACGCCTTTCAGGTCCGGTATCTGCGTTCCAGCCAGCAGCACGGCGCGGTGCTGCTCCGGCAGCAGTGCTGCGTGTTCCGGCTGCCCGCGCCCGGCGATATACGCCGCGTATGCGCGCTCCGCGCCGCCCGCATCCTGGGCCAGCGGCGCGAACGCCACACATTCTTCAAATACCAGACTGGCCACGCGCAGCGCGCAGCGCGCCAGCTCCAGCCTGGCCAGCAGGTCGGCGCGCCCGGTACTGGCAACCTCGCTGCGCGCCTTGGCGAATTCAGCGGCTTCGACGCGGGTATTGCCAACCAGGTAGGCCTCCTGCGCGCGCTCCATCGCGCCCTTGGCATTGAGCTGCCAATCGGGAATCGGTGGCGTGTTGCCACAGGCCACCACCAGCACCGCCCACAGCGGGAGCAGCAACCGGCGAACTGGACGTCCCTCTGCGCTGCGCACGACGCCACTTTTCACCTCGGGAGCGGCCCGGCGGCTCATGGCAGCTTGATCTCCGTGTCGCGCTTGAACGGCCACTTGCGGTTGATCTCGTTGACCAGTTGCTCGACCTTGCGCAGGCTGGCGTCCACCTCGGCGCGCAATGCGCCCAGATCGGTAGTGGCCTCGCGCGTGTTGGCGCCAATTGCCTGGGCTTCCACCAGCACCGCGTCGACTTTTTTCAGGCTCAGGCGTGCGTCGGCCAGCAGGCCGTTGAGCTGCACCACGGTGGCGCGCGTCTCGGGCATGACGCCGCCTGCGCCAAACACCTGCGCGTCCGCCTTGGCAACCATGCCATCGGTGCGCAGGGCGATGCCGTCGGCCCGGACCACCAGCCCGTCCAGCCGCGCCAGCAGCGCGTTGGTGCGCTCCAGCGCCAACGTGATCTTGCGCGCGTCGGCCTCGTTGCCCAGCAGGACCCCGAGCGCGCCGCGTGGCCCGTTGAGCTTTTCGGCGGAAGCCTGCAGGTTGCGCAGCGTGACATTGAGCGGCGCATCCGGGCCACTGAGCGCTCCAAGGTTGTTCACCAGGTCGCGCACACTGGCCACCATGCGTGGAATTTCAGCCGCCAGGTCGCCGCGCAGCACCTTGCGTTCGGCCCTGTCAGGCAGGGGCGGGTCGGTCAGGACGCCGCTGAAGGCACGGATTTTGGTACCACCAACGAGGCCGCTTTCCATGGTAAACACGCTCGACGTGCGCAGCCAGTGCGCGTCCCGGCGCGGCACGTCTACGATGATGCGCGCGGTACCGTCATCGGCCAGCTCGATGCGTGCCACGCGGCCGATGGCAAAGCCCGAAAAGCTCATGTCCATGCCAACCACCACGCCCTCGGAATCGTCGGCTATCAGCACCACCTGCTGGGTACGCTCGAAAGCTCCGCGCGCATACATGAGGTAGGCCACTGCGGCCGACACCAGCAGCACCATGGCCAGCAGCAGCAGGCGCGCCTTGATCTCCAGGTTGCGAACCGGCGGCGGTTGCGCCGGCGCTTCGGGGGTCCCATGCAGTTCGTCGGCCATACTCAATAGTAATTGCCCACCAGGGCCGTGATTTCCACCAGAAGGATCACGGCAAACACGCGCCCGAGCAGGCCTATGTGGTCGTGCCGGCGCTGCACTGCCCCGCGCTGGTCAGGCGCCAAGGGCAGGATCGCAACCGCCAGGCTGAAGAAAAACGCCTTGAGGGCAAATATCAGGGTGACGGCCGGATTGAAGACCTGACCCACCGCGCGCGTGTACGAGGCAAAGCCCCAGCTCGTGAACCCGAAAACCGAAACGTAGGTGAGCAGC
Source organism: Betaproteobacteria bacterium (assembly GCA_031387285.1). Classification (GTDB taxonomy): domain Bacteria; phylum Pseudomonadota; class Gammaproteobacteria; order Burkholderiales; family Burkholderiaceae_C; genus CAISIP01. Next base: position 2,296 of record JANNDB010000548.1, read on the forward strand.
AGGGCCAGCAGGCAACTGACGGCGGCCAGCAGGGCGACCGAAAACACCCCCGCCATCACGCGCGGCAGCAGCTCGTCGCGCGCCGGGTCGCCACCAGCGCGCCACGCCCGCAGCAGCAGGCCGGCCGAGCGCAGCGCGGATACCTGCTCACCGCCCGGCATGGTGTAGCGCAGGGCCACAAACAGGGCCACCAGCAAGGGCATGAGTTCGATCACCAGGGTGCGCACCAGCACGTCGAGCGCGTAGCGGCTCAG
>JANNDB010000060.1:0-13743 GCA_031387285.1 Betaproteobacteria bacterium
TGTTCATACCCTGCCTAACGGCGTGCGCCTGCTCACCTGCCGCATGCCACACTTGGCCACCGCCAGTGTGAGTGTTTTCGTGCGCAGCGGCAGCGGCAGCGGCAGCGTGCACGAGTCGCGTCGTTTGAATGGTATCAGCCACGTCATCGAGCACATGGTGTTCAAAGGCACCGCCGGGCGCAACCGGCGCCGCATCGGTCAGGTGGAACTCAAGCTCAATACACCCTGGCCCGACGGCACCACGCACCTGGTGATGAGCCCGCTGGAGTTCATGCAGCGGCTGGCCGCGCTGGTGCCACGGCCCAGGCTGCACCTCATACCATTCCACGGGGTGCTGGCTCCGAACGCGAAGCTGCGCTCGCTGGTGGTGCCCCAGGGGCCGCCCAAGGGTGAGGAAGCGCCAGGCGTTGCCGCATCCGGCGTCCAGCGCGAAGCCGAGACCGCCCAAGTTGGGCCCGAACTGCGGCTCCGGGGAGCTCAAGATCATCGCCGCCATCCTGGAGCGGCCGGTGATCGAGAAGATCCTTGCTCACCTGGGGTTGGATGCGCAGCCGCCGCCCAAGGGCGGGGTGCGCGAGGCGGGGCCGCACTTCGCTGCTTGGGCCGTTCGCGCTGTCGGATACCTATCGGCACGGGCTGCGGCTACCCTGCAGCCGCCGGTGGCGCTGCGCGTTGTGCCGGCAAGCCATGGCCAACATCAGGGTCAACCCTGAGACCGGGCCCATCCTGCGAGCCGTGAACGTTCAAGGACCTGCCAACTCGCCAGCCCCGAGCCTGCAGACGGCCAGATTGCGCGCTGAAGCCGCCCAGACTTGCGTACTTTGACCCTCTGTGGCCCCGGCCGAGAGCTTTTTAAGGCCGTTTCTTGGGGGGTCCTATGGCGTTTGAAAATCCTATTCCCTGGGCAGAGCACATGGGTCGCTGAGGCTATGCTCTGCGTATTGCGTGAATTCACATCAACTTCATCATGCGCATTTCCTCCAAATGTCCTGTGTGTGAGTCACTCCTGCTGGTGGAGGGCCAGGTCGGTTATGAGGACCTGAGTGGCAGGGAGTTCTTTCCACGCGGGATCAAATTTTTTACGCGTCGGCGTTCGGTGCCGCTGGTCCGCGGTGATGTGTTCCGGGCATGTACCGAGTGCGGCCATGTCTGGAACACACTTGACGCGGGCGGTCTGCGTGAACTCATTGAAGCCGCCGGCACGGATGAATTGAAGGCTCGCGTGGCAGCTCGAAAAATTCCGCGGTGAATGTTCATCGCGACAGCCAGAGCAACCTGGCCGGCAGGCTGAGTGTGCAATCCAGACCTGTTCGGCGCTTCGCTAGCGTTGCGGCATGTCTTTCACGCCATAACCCAGGCTGACGGTGGCGTCTGCCGGGATGTCGGGCATGGTGGCCGCCCAGCTTTCCCACGCGGTCCGCAGCAGCGCAAGGCGTGCCGGCTCGTGGGCCGCGAGGTTGGCGCGTTCGCGTTCGTCCCCGCGCAGATTGAACAGGTATTCGTGGCCGTCCACCTGCAGGTACTTCCAGTCGCCGTCGCGGCAGGCGCGCTGGTTGCGGTGGTTCATGCGCCAGTAGAGCGCGCGCTCGAATTCGGCGCCGCCGCGCAATACGCCGCCCAGATCCACTCCGTCCCAGGCGTACCCCGCAGCGGCCTGCGCTCCCCCGAGCGCGAGCATGGTGGCGCTCCAGTCCATCGTCAGGCAATGCTGCGTGCTGACCCGCCCTGCGTCCCGGATCACCACAGGCCAGTGCGCGATGTAAGGCACCCGGATGCCGCCCTCGGTCAGATCCATCTTGCCGCCCACCAGCGGCCAGTTGTCGGAGAATCGTTCGCCCCCGTTGTCGCTGGTGAAAACGATCAGGGTGTTGTCCAGCTGGCCCGCGTCGCGCAGCCCGTCCACCACCTGGCCAATGCCTTCATCCATGTGGTGGATCATGCGGCGGTAACTGTGGATGCTGCCGCCGTGCAGGTGAAACAGGTTGCTCGCCAGTCCCGGCGCCAGATCAGCGTCGTCGCGGGTCTCGAACGGCCAGTGGGGTGCCGTGTAGTGCAGGCTCAGGAAGAACGGTGACGCGTGCGTGGCTCTCTGGTGCACATAGTCAACCGCCCGGGCGGAGAGCAGGTCGGTGAGGTAACCCTCTGCATGGGTCTCCGTCTCGCCCGCGTACAGGTCGTGTTGCCCGGTGGTGCTGCGGTGCGTGAAATAGTCCATGCCACCACTCATCGGGCCGAAGAATTCGTCGTAACCACTTCGCAGCGGGCTGAAGTGGGGCGGGTAACCCAGATGCCATTTGCCGATCAGCGCAGTGTGGTAGCCGACTGCCTTGAGGAGCGAGGGCAGGGTAGGTACCTGCGGCGGCAGGCCGAGTGTCGTGCTGCCTCTGCTGGCGGAGCGGATCGGCTCATCGAGTGCGCCGCGCAGCCGGTACTGCCAGCGCGCCGTCATCAGCGCAAAGCGCGTTGGCGAGCACACCGGTGAGTTGCTGTAACCCTCTGTGAAACGCAGGCCATTCGCCGCCAGCGCGTCGAGCACCGGGGACACGCTGTGCCGGCCAGAGCCGTCGAATCCGCGGCCGCCGTAACAACCCAGATCGGCGTAACCCAGATCGTCGGCGACGATGAACAGGATGTTGGGGCGTTGGGACATTGGTTGCATGGCGGTCATTGTTCCAATCATTCCTCCCAAGGGGTTCCCCTGCGCTCACGCGAGCAGAGCGCCGCGCCAGGCAGCGGCAAACTCGGCTGCATCGGCGCTGACCTGGGTGGCGGACTTGCCGGGTTTGTACAGCGCAGAGCCTATGCCAAAGCCGGCGGCGCCTGCGTTGCGCCAGCCATCCATGTTCTGCACGGTGATCCCGCCGACCGGGAACACCGGTGTACCGGACGGCAAGACGGCCAGCATCGCCTTGAGCACGGCAGGCGACGCCGCCTCGGCCGGAAACAGCTTGAGCCCGTGGGCGCCCGCTTCCAGAGCGCCAAACGCCTCCGTGGGGGTGCATATGCCGGGCAGGCACACCATCTGCAGCCGAGTCGCTTCCAGCACAACCTGGCGATTGAAATTGGGTGCGACGATCAAGCGCCCGCCTGCGGCGTGCACGTCACGTACCTGGCCTGGCGTGAGCACCGTGCCGGCGCCGACCAGGGCCTGCGGGTAGCGGCTCGCCAGTGTGCCGATGCTGTGCAGCGGTTGCGGGGAGTTGAGTGGTACTTCAAGGATGCGAAAACCGGCGCTGTCGAGTGCTGCGCCAAGCGCAACCGCCTCGGGCGGCGTGATGCCACGCAGGATGGCAATCAGTGGCAGGTCCTTGCAGTGCAGGAGGAAGGTTTCAAGGGCTGTCATGGCGGGTGTCATCCACGGTTGCGGCAATTGCGTGCAGCCCGGCCCAAGTGGCTTCAGCCCCCAGGGCACGGCTGTCGATGCCGTGCAATGCCAGCGCCGCGGCGTACGGCTGCAACAGGGAGGCCGCGCCGATGAGCACCACCTGCGTGCCCGGCGGGGTTGCCTGGGCCTGTAATTCTTCACCGATCACCAAACCCGAGAGGTAACTCGTCAACGCAGCCGCGCTCATGCGCGCGAACAGCGCAAGCGTACGCGTGCCAAAAGCGTTGTGCAGGAGGCCGTCGCCGTTGCGCGCCTGCGTCACTCCGGCCGTGAATGCGGCTTTGTCAAACGGCGCATCCGGCGCCACCGATTTCGCCAGCAGCGAGTGGCGCGTGAGCAGGGCGTAGAACTCGCCGCTCATATAGGTCTTGAAGCCGGTGATGCGGCCCGCCTGCACCGTCACCCATTTGCTGTGGGTGCCTGGCAGTACGAAGACACCGTCATGCAGCCCGGTGAGCTGTATCGCGCCCATCACCTGGGTTTCCTCGCCACGCATGACGTCGGGCAGCCCGTCCTTGGGGAATGCGGGGCTGGCGTGCAGGCAGCTCAGGCCCGGGACGATGGCTATCGGCAACGCCAATCCCGCAGCATCGACCCGGGCCACCTGCGCGGCGATGTCGGCGAATCCGGCCGGGCAGGCGCAGTAGGGTGCCTCCACCCATCCCTGCTTGCTGCCGGCCATGCCGGCGATCAGGCAGCGCCGTACACCACTGCGCGCCCAATCGCCGAATTGCGTTTCAAAAACGGCTGGAAAAGCGCCGGCCGGCACCGAAAGGATGCCGTGCGTACTGGAGCGCTCGGCCAGCGGCTTGCCGTTGGCATCCAGTAACGCGCCCCGCAACGAGGAGGTGCCCCAGTCGATCGCCAGCAGATTGCCGTTTGCGGGCGTGGCAGGACCCGCATTCATAGGGCGGCGAATACCGATTCGCTGCGTGGCATCGGATGGACAGCGCCAAAACCCTGTACCGACAATGCGGCGGCGGTATTGGCATAGCGGGTGGCGTGGAACAGATCGTCATTCCTGGCCAGGCGCGCCAGCAGGTTGCCGCAAAAGCAGTCGCCGGCGCCGGTGGCATCGCGCACGGTGGTTGCCCGCGCGGCGAACCGCTGGCGCTTCTGGCCGTTGCTGGCGAGCGCCCCGTCCGCACCCATCTTCAGCACGACGAGGCGTGCGCCCTGGGCGTGGCTCCAGTCGACGATGCTGTCGGCGTCCTGCAAACCGGTCAAGCCGACCATGTCCTCCAGACTCGGCAGGAAGATGTCGCACAGGGCCACTGCCTGCGTGATGCAGGCCTTGGCGCGCGCAAGTGGCCACAGCTTCAGGCGCAGATTGGAGTCGAACGCGACCATGGTGTCAGCCTCACGCGCCAGCACCATGGCCTCGAAAACGGTATCGCAGGCGCCGGGCGAAATTGCCAGTGATATGCCCGACACATGCAAGGCGCGCGCGGCGCGTATTACACCAGCGGGCGTGCCCAGCAGCCACCGCGGTGTCATTCGGCTGGCAGCCGAGTCCGCGCGCCGGTAACTGAACTCATGCCCATGCGGGCCGTGGGTGACGAAATAGATTCCGGTATGGCTGGTACTTGCCGTGGATACACCGGAGATGTCGACACCCTCGTGGGTCCACAGCTGCAGCAGCATCTGGCCAAAAGCGTCGCCGCCAATGCGCGTCAGATAGGCGCTGCGGGCGCCGGCGCGGGCGGCGGCGATCGCCACATTGCTGGTGTCGCCGCCAAAGCCCTGCAGGAACTGCGGCTGGCCGGCCACCGTCTGGTTGAATTCGACCATGGCCTCACCCAGCGCTGCCACATCAAAGGTCTTCTGCTGCATGCCGAGGGCTCCAAGCTTGCCGGCCTGCACCAACGGGCCGGCCGATGCTAGTGATTGTCGCGTGGGACGAAGGAGCCGCGCTTGCCCACCAGAAAGTCCAGATCCACCCCCTCGTCGGCCTGCAGGACATGGTCGACGTACAGTTTCCAGTAGCCGCTGGCTAGTGGCGGTGGCGGCGCGGTCCAGCTGGCCAGTCGGCTTGCCAGCTCGGCATCGCTGATGTGCAGGTGCAGTCGGCGGTTCGGCACATCAAGCTCGATGATGTCGCCATTGCGCACCACGGCCAGCGGGCCGCCGGCCGCGGCTTCGGGCGCGGTGTGCAGCACCACGGTGCCGTAGGCCGTGCCGCTCATGCGGGCGTCGCTGATGCGCACCATGTCGGTGATGCCCTTGCGCAGCACCTTGGGAGGCAGCGGCATATTGCCAACTTCGGCCATGCCCGGATAACCCTTGGGGCCGCAGTTTTTCAGAACCAGGATGCAGTTTTCGTCCACGTCCAGGTTCTCGTCATCGATAAGCCGGTGAAACTCCTCGATGTTCTCGAACACCACGGCACGCCCCTTGTGCACCAGCAGGGAAGCAGTAGCGGCGCTGGGCTTGATGACGGCGCCGCGCGGCGCCAGGTTGCCGCGCAGCACCGCGATGCCGGCCTTGTCCATGAAGGGTTTGGCCAGCGGCTGGATCACGTCGGGGTTGAAGTTTTCCGCGTCGGCGATGTTCGCACCGATGCTGCGGCCGTTTGCGGTCACGGCGTTGGTGTGCAGGTACTGCTGGATCTCCTTCATCACCACCGGCAGGCCGCCGGCGTAACAGAAATCCTCCATCAGGTACTTGCCGGACGGCTGCAGGTTCACCAGACATGGCAGCTGGCTGCCCAGCCGGTCGAAGTCTTCAATGGTGAGTTCGACCCCGATGCGCCGCGCCATGGCAATCAGGTGGATCACCGCATTCGTCGAACCACCGATGGCGGCCAGCGTGCGGATGGCATTCTCGAAGTCCTCGCGCGTGAGGATCTTCGAGAGCACCAGGTCTTCGTGCACCATGTCCACGATGCGCCGGCCGGCATTGCGCGCCAGCACGTTGCGGCGACCATCCACCGCGGGATAGGCGGCGTTGCCGGGCAGGCCGACACCCAATGCCTCGATCATGCTGGCCATGGTGCTGGCCGTGCCCATCGTCATGCAATGGCCATGGCTGCGGTGCATGCAGCTCTCGGCTTCCAGAAACTCCTGCAGCTTGAGCGTGCCGGCGCGTACCTGCTCACTCATGCTCCACACACCGGTGCCCGAGCCCAGCTCCTGGCCACGCCACTTACCGTTGAGCATGGGGCCGCCACTGACACCAATGGTAGGTAGGTCCACGCTGGCCGCGCCCATCATGAGCGAAGGGGTGGTCTTGTCACAACCCATCAGCAGCACCACGCCGTCGATCGGGTTGCCGCGGATACTTTCTTCCACGTCCATGCTGGCCAGGTTGCGGTAGAGCATGGCGGTGGGGCGCAGCAGCACCTCGCCCAGCGACATCACCGGGAACTCCAGCGGAAAGCCGCCGGCCTCGTAGACGCCTATCTTCACCTGCTCGGCAATAGTCCGAAAGTGCGAATTGCAGGGAGTGAGTTCGCTGAAGGTATTGCAGATCCCGATGACCGGGCGCCCCTCGAACTGGTCGTGCGGAATGCCTTTGCCCTTGAGCCAGCTGCGGTAGGCGAATCCATCGCGGTCCTGCCTGCCAAACCATTGCTGGCTGCGCAGTTCGTGGGCGGGCTTTCTGGGTTTGGCGGTCATGGTGGCTCTGGTGGTTGGTTTTGCAGAACAGGGTTTACCCGGAAGCACAGGGCGACCCAATCATCATATGATAAACAAAGTTGGGCATCGAGCCCATACTCATGAAGGTTTTTTCTGAACAAGCCCGCCATTCTTGCTGTCGCCAATCTGTGGCCATCCGCCTGTAGCGCCTGCTGATTCCGCTACCCGCATGATCAAGAACGTGCACGGCAACACGGTGGACTACCTCGGCGAGGCGGTCGTCGCCGGGCGCTTTGGCGCTGGCGGCGCCCTGCCACCGGAGCCGCTGCTGTGCGAAGAACTCGGTGTCAGTCGCACGGTGGTGCGCGAGTCGGTCAAGTCGCTGGTGGCCAAGGGTCTGATCCAGACTGGCCCCAAGGTCGGCACCCATGTGTTGCCGTCAGACCAATGGAACTGGTTCGACCCGGACGTGATCGCCTGGCAGGCCAAGGCCGGGCTGACACCCGAATTCGTGCGCGACCTGCAGGACCTGCGGCGTATCGTCGAGCCTGCCGCCATGCGCCTGGCGGCCGAGCGCGCAACGGCGCCAGACATTCTGGGCGTGGAAGAGGCCTTTGCCGGCATGAAGCAGGCGGTGTACGAGGGCGGTGATTACGTGACGCATGACCTGCGGTTTCATCTCGGTCTGCTGCGCGCCAGTCGCAACCGTATGCTGATACAGATGAGCCGCGCGCTGGGCGCCTTGTTGCGCACCAGCTTCGAGATTTCCACGCGGCGCAAGGACGGCCCGCGTTCTTCCTTGTCCATGCACCGTGCGGTGCTGGATGCCGTGATCGCGCACAACCCGGACGCTGCCGAAAAGGCCGTGCGTGCGCTCATAGACAGCGCCCGCGTGGACATTGAACAGGTGCTGGTATCGCGCCGCCGTCTGCCATCCTTGAACCATCCGGCCTCGCTGCTCAAGGCGGCCTGACAGACCCCGCAACGAGACTGCTGCACATGCAAACCGTGACAGACCGATTCTTCAAGCTGCTGGAGTTCCTGGTGGTGGTATGCATGGTGGCGATGGTCGCCATGGTGTTCGGCAACGTGCTGCTGCGTTATATCTTCAACTCGGGCATCACGGTGTCTGAAGAGATGTCGCGCTACTGCTTCATCTGGCTCACCTATCTGGGTGCCATGGTGGCGATGCGCGAAGGGGGCCATCTCGGTGTTGACACACTGATCAAGCATCTGGGAATCCGCGGCAAGAAGGTCTGCCTGTTCGTGAGCGAGGCGCTGATGCTGTTCTGCAATGGCCTGTTCCTGCTCGGCACCTGGAAGATGCACGACCTGCAGGTAACCAATGTCTCGCCCGTAGTGGGAATTTCGATGATCTGGGTGTTCGGCATCGGCTACATCGTTGCGACGGTCATGGGCGCCATGAACATCCGTATTCTCTGGCGCCTGCTCAGCGGCACCATCACGGAGGGAGAACAGGAGCAGGTCGTCGAAGCCGAAGGGCTGGCCGACGCCGAGAAGGTGATGAGAGAGGCTAAAGCATGAGGGCCGAAGCATGACGGTATCGGTTTTCATATTGAGCCTGCTGGCGGCCATGGCCATCGGCATGCCGATTGCCTACGCCCTGCTGGTATGCGGTGTCACGCTGATGGGGTTCCTTGCGGCCACCAGCGGCCTGGTCACCTTCGACAGCCAGATCCTGGCGCAGCGTTTCGTCGAAGGCGCGGACAACTTTCCGCTGCTGGCGGTACCGTTCTTCCTGCTCGCCGGCGAGTTCATGAACGCCGGGGGGCTGAGCCGGCGCATCGTCAACCTGGCGATGGCCTGGGTCGGCCATTTCCGCGGCGGTCTGGGCTATGTCACGGTGATTGCCGCGGTCATCATGGCCTCGCTTTCCGGCTCGGCCGTTGCCGACACCGCGGCGCTGGCGGCGCTGCTCATTCCGATGATGCGTGCCGCCGGTTACAACGTGGGGCGGGCCTCCGGCCTGATTGCGTCGGGCGGCATCATCGCCCCGGTGATACCACCCTCCATCGGCATGATCATCTTCGGTGTAGCCGGCAATGTGTCGATCACCAAGCTGTTCCTGGCCGGCATTGTTCCGGGGGTGCTGATGGGTCTTGCCATTGGGCTGACCTGGTGGTGGGTCGCCAAGCGGGAGAACGTCAAACCGGGGCAGCGCTTCACCATGGCCGAGCGGCTGCGAATCACTGCCCAGGGCGCGCTGGCGCTGGCCTTGCCGGTGATCATCATCGGCGGCATGAAGTTCGGCGTATTCACGCCCACTGAGGCTGCCGTCGTGGCAGCGGTATATAGCTTCGTGGTCGGCAAGTTCGTCTACGGCGAGCTCAAGTGGTCGGCCCTTTACCAACTCATCCTGGCGGCCGGCAAGACCACGGCCGTGGTGATGTTCCTGGTGGCTGCGGCCATGGTCAGTGCCTGGTTGATCACGGTAGCCAACATCCCCACCGAGGTCGCGGCCATGCTGGAGCCGTTCATGGGCAACAAGACCTTGCTGATGTTCATCATGATGGTGCTGATCGTGGTGGTGGGCACGGCGCTCGACTTCACGCCCACCGTGCTGATCCTCACGCCGGTATTGATGCCGGTGGTGCTCAAGGCGGGTATCGACCCGGTGTATTTCGGCGTGCTGTTCATCATGAACAACGCCATCGGCCTGATCACCCCGCCCGTGGGCACCGTGCTCAACGTGGTTTGCGGCGTGGCACGCATCAGCATGGACGACGCGTTCAAGGGTGTGCTGCCTTTCCTCTATGCCCAGCTCGCCGTATTGTTTTTGCTGGTGTTTTTCCCGGCCATCGTCATGGTCCCGCTTCGCTGGTGGATGCAGTAGTGCTGCCAGTTGCCAAATTCTTTTCAACCCCCTGTCGTTAACCTCAAGGAGACAAGCATGTTCAAACGCAGAACCCTCACCACGGCCCTGGTTGCCGCTTCATTGCTGGTGGCTACCAGCGCCTTCGCCCAGTTTGCCGAGCGCACCATCAAGTTCACCAACGGCGTGAACGAAGACCATCCGGTGGGCGTGGGCGTCAAGCGCATGCAGGAGGTGCTCAACGCCAAGACCGGCGGCAAGATCAAGATCAATGCCTTCTGGGGCGGCTCTGCCGGCGGCGACCTGCCGGCCACGCAGGCGCTTCGCGCCGGCACCCAGGAGATGGTGTGCACGTCGAGCTCGCCGCTGGTGGGCATCGTCAAGGAACTCGGTGCGTTCGACCTGCCGTTCCTGTTCGCCAACGAAAAGGAAGCCGATGCCGTGCTCGACGGCCCGGCTGGCGTGTATTTCAACAAGAAGCTCGAAGAAGCCGGCCTGGTCAATCTGGCCTATTGGGAAAACGGCTTTCGCAACCTGACCAACAGCAAACGGCCGGTCACCAAGGCCGAGGAGTTTGACGGCATCAAGGTGCGCGTGATGCAGAACAACATCTTCCTGGATACCTTCAAGACGCTGGGTACGAATGCCGTGCCGATGGCCTTTGGTGAGGTGTTCACCGCCCTTGAAACCAAGACCATCGATGGCCAGGAAAACCCGTTCGTGACGATCGAGACGTCCAAGCTCAACGAAGTCCAGAAGTACCTGAGCGTGACGCGCCACGCGTACACACCGTTCCTGGTGCTTTACAGCAAGAAACTGTGGGACCAGCTCAACCCGCAGGAGCAGGCGGCGCTGCGTGAAGCGGCGATGGAAGGCCAGAAGGTGCAGCGTGCGGCGAACCGTACCCTGAACGAAAAGTCACTGACCTCCCTCAAGTCCAAGGGCATGCAGGTGAACGAGATCACACCGATCGAGCAAATGCGCATGTTCGAAAAGGTCAAGCCGGTGTATGACCGCAACGTGCCGAGCATTGGCGCGGAAGCGGTGACTGTCGTTCTGGACGCGTTGAAAAAAGCGCGCGGCAGCTGACCTGAACCCGACGCAAGGCTGCAACGGGCAACCGTTGCAGCCGTTTTTTCTGGAGGCTGAATTGTGAAGATTACCAAGGTCGAGACCGTTCGGCTCGACGAGTTTCCCAACATCATCTGGGTGCGTATTCACACCAGTGAGGGCCTGGTAGGGCTGGGCGAAACCTTCATGGGGGCGCAGGCGGTGGAGGCCTACATCCATGAATGGGTTGGGCCCAAGCTGCTGGGCAAGGACCCGCTGGCGATCGAGGCGCGCAACCGCGACATCATGGGTTACCTCGGTTGGCGCGGATCAGGCGTCGAGACGCGCGGCAATTCGGCTGTGGACATTGCGCTGTGGGACATCTTCGGCAAGGCGGCCAACATGCCGGTGCATACCGCGTTGGGCGGTAAAAGCCGCGATGCCATCCGCATCTACAACACCTGCGCGGGTTACCAGTACGTGCGCAGCACGGTGAACCAGAGCACCGCCAACTGGGGGCTGGACAGCAAACAGGGCCCTTATGAAGACCTGCAGGGTTTCCTGCACCGCGCCGACGAAGTCGCCGAGTCGCTGCTCTCCGAAGGCATCACGGCGATGAAGATCTGGCCCTTTGATCCGGCCGCGGAAAAGAGCGACGGCCAGTACATCAGCAATGCCGACCTCGACCTGGCGCTGGAGCCGTTTCGCAAGATCCGCTCGGCGGTGGGCGAGCAGATGGACATCATGGTCGAGTTCCACAGCCTGTGGCGGCTGCCGATGGCGCAGAAGATTGCGCGGGCGCTGAAACCGTTCAAGACGTTCTGGCATGAGGACGCGATCCGCATGGACAGCCTGGACCTGCTCAAGCAGTACGCGCGCGACTGTGAAGCGCTGATCTGCGCCAGCGAGACGTTGAGCTACAAGTGGGGTTTCAAGGACTATCTTCAGACCGGCGTGGCCGGCATCGTGATGCTCGACCTGAGCTGGTGCGGTGGCCTTTCCGAAGCGCGCAAGATCGCCGCCATGGCCGACGCCTGGCAGCTGCCGGTGGCGCCGCACGACTGCACCGGGCCGGTGGTGTGGGCGGCGTCGAGCCACTTGTCTCTGCATGCGCCGAATGCGTTGGTGCAGGAGAGTGTGCGGGCGTTTTACTCCGGCTGGTACAAGGAGCTGGTGACAGAGCTCCCGGTGGTTAACCAGGGGATGTTGAGTTTGAACGACAAGCCTGGGCTCGGGCTGGAATTGCTGCCGGATTTACATCTGCGCAAGGATGCGACGGTGCGGGTTTCGGCCTAGATAGTGCAAGAAAGCTTGCCTTGAAAATAGTTTCCGTCGAATCCTTCATCCTGCATGTCCCCGTCACCGGCGGTGGCATTGCGGACAGCACGCACAGCATTTCGCAGTGGGGCGTGGTCGGCGCCGCGATCCAGGTGGAGGGCGGGCTTGTCGGGTACGGCTTCACCGGAACCCACGCCTACCTGCCGGGCGACCAGCTCATCACGCGCTGCATCGACTCCTGTCTGGCGCCGCTGCTGGTGGGGCAGGACGCGGGCGACATCACGCGCCTGTGGCAGCACATCGCGCGCAATCCGGCGCTGCAGTGGATCGGTCGCGCCGGCATCACTACGCTGGCGCACGCGGCGGTGGACGTGGCCCTGTGGGACCTCAAGGCCAAGGCGGCGCAGCAGCCGTTGTGGAAGTTGCTGGGTGGCCAGGTGCGCGAGAAGGTGCGCGCCTACAACACCGACATCGGGTGGTTGAGCATCGCCGACGACGTCCTGGTGGCTGGCGCCGTGGCAGCGGTGCAGCAGGGCTTCACCGGCATCAAGGTCAAGGTAGGCAGCACGGTGGAGCGCGACTTGCGCCGCCTGGCCGCGGTGCGCAAGGCTATCGGCGACAACATCACGATGGCCATCGACGGCAACGGCAAGTGGGATCTGGCCACCTGCCAGCGTTTTTGCACGGGCGCGCGGGGGCTGGACGTCTTCTGGTTCGAGGAGCCGTTGTGGCACGACGATGTGAAGGGCCACGCGCAGCTGGCGCGCAGCACCAGCATTCCGGTCGCGCTGGGCGAGCAGCTGTATACGACTGATGCCTTTGCCGAATTCTTTGCACAAGAGGCTGTTCACTGGGTGCAGCCGGACGTGACGCGCATGGCCGGCCTGACCGAAGTGCTGCGCGTGTGTGATGCGGCGCATGCGTTCCGCCTGCCGGTGGCGCCCCACGCCGGCGACATGAGCCAGGTGCATGTGCACCTGTCATATGCCCATGCGGCCTGCGCGGTGCTGGAATACATCCCCTGGATCGCGCACTGCTTCACCGAGCCGGCGCGGGTGCAGGACGGCCACTTCCTCCTGCCGCAGCAACCCGGCGCGGGCACCACACCGACACCGCAGGCCTGGGAGCGGTATCGGCAGGCCGTGGCCTGAAGCTTGGCGCCCTGCGACGCCGAACGTGGACGCGTCCCAGCCCAACCCGACTATGCCGCCGGTGCTCGTGGTGATGGGCGTGAGCGGCTGTGGCAAAAGCACGGTGGCGCAGGCGCTGGCCAAAGCACTGGAGTGCGAGTTTGTCGAGGGTGACGCGTTTCACACACCGCAGAACGTGGCCAAAATGGCTGCCGGCAATCCGCTCACCGATGAAGACCGCGCCGGCTGGCTGGCGCTGCTGGCCGGCAAGCTGGCCGATGCGGTGCGCGAGCGCCGTGGCGTCGTGCTGGCCTGTTCGGCGCTGCGGCGTGTATACCGCGACGGGCTGCGCAGCGGCGCGCCGCAGGCCGTGTTTGTGCACCTGACCGGGCCGCGCGCCGCGCTCGCCGCGCGTACCGAAGCGCGCGTGGGACACTACATGCCGGCTTCGTTGCTCGAGAGCCAGCTCGCCACGCTGGAGCCACCCGG
>JANNDB010000581.1:0-1566 GCA_031387285.1 Betaproteobacteria bacterium
TGCAGTCCACCGGCCAGCTCGCTGCGAAGGGCCGGCTCCAGCCGACGGGCCGGCCCGTGATGGCGATGACCGGGTAACCCGCGGATTTCAGCTGGCCCAGGGCGAAAAGTGCCTGCGGCGTAATGGCACCCTCTGGTGTGAGCGTGTCGTCAATGTCGGTGAAGACACCCGCAATGGTGCGCCGGGCGGCCAGTGGCCATCGGGACAAGGGGCGCATGGCGCTCGCGGGCATGGTGTTTCGCTGCCGCGCCGCGCCTAGCCAGCGTTCTGCAGCGCCAGCCCGGCATGCTCGCGCAGCGGATGAAAATGGATTTTCGGAAAGCGCTCCTGCGCCAGGCGAACGTCGTACGGGGACGTGGTCAGGTAGGCCAGCGCCTCGGCGGCGTCCAGCGCCATGCGCGCGGGATAGGCGTCGGTAAAGGCGCGCAGCTCCTGCGGCGTGTCGGCCGTGATCCAGCGCGCGCCAACGTACTGGCAGGATTCGAGCCGGATATCAGCGTCATATTCGCCCTTGAGCCGGTGCTGCACGACTTCGAACTGCAACTGACCCACCGCGCCCAGCAGCATCGGTCCGCCGATGCTGGGGCGGAAAACCTGGATCGCACCCTCTTCGCCGAGCTGGGCCAGTCCTTGCTGCAGCTGTTTGGTGCGCAGCGGATTCTTCAGTATCACCGTCATGAAAAGCTCGGGCGCGAAGAAGGGCAGCCCCGTGAACTGCAGCGCGACACTGCCGTCAGTGATGGTGTCGCCCAGTTGCACGCCGCCGTGGGTGGTGAAGCCGACGATGTCGCCGGCGTAGGCTTCGTTCACGGCTTCGCGGCGCTGGCTCATGAAGGTGACGACGCTGGTCGGGCGCAATTCCTTGGCCGTGCGTTGCACCTTGAGCTTCATGCCGGGTGTGTATTTGCCTGAACACATGCGCACGAAGGCGATCCGGTCGCGGTGCGACGGGTCCATATTGGCCTGCACCTTGAAGACCACGCCGGAAAAGGCTGCATCCTCGGGTTGCACCTGGCGGACCACGGGCTGTTTGTTGACGACCAGCGAGCTGGTGCGCGGCTGGGGTGATGGGGCCAGATCGACCAGCGCGTCGAGTACCTCCATCACGCCGAAATTGTTCACACCCGAACCGAAGTACACGGGCGTCTGGCGCCCCGCCAGAAACGCCTCGTGGTCCCATGCCGGTGACGCACCGGCCGCCAGCTCCATGCTCTCGATTGCGGTCTCGAACTCATGGCCGAAGCGGGTTTGCAGTACCGCGCTGTCGCGCAGGGGGATGGTGCGAAAGTCCTGCGGCCGGCGTTCGCTGCCGGATTCGAATACCGTCATGGACTGGGTCTGCAGGTTGATGATGCCGCCAAACACCTTGCCTTGCCCTACCGGCCAGGTCATCGGCACGCACGGCATTCCGAGTTCACGCTCGATCTCGTCCAGGATGTCGAGCGGCTCGCGCACTTCGCGGTCCATCTTGTTCACGAAGGTGATGATCGGCGTGTTGCGCTGCCGGCAGACCTCGATCAGCCGGCGCGTCTGCGCTTCAACGCCGTTGGCCGCATCGATCACCAT
>JANNDB010000587.1:0-1861 GCA_031387285.1 Betaproteobacteria bacterium
GGGGTATTCGAGTTCGGAGCTGTAGATCGGAAGGTCGAACACCGGCTGCCCCGCGTCCTGGCCGGCCACGCGTTCGGCCAGCCGCTTGCCGGCCCAGGTGGAGAACGACACACCGTTGCCGCCATAACCCACGGCATGCCAGACCGTCTGCGCCGGGTCGGGACGGCTGATGCGCGGCATCATGTCGTGGCTCACGTCCACCCAGCCCCACCACGAATAGTCGATCGGGATGCCGGCCAGTGGCGGGAACTTGCGCGCGATCGCATCGGTCAGCAGCTTCAAGTGCACGCCGCGCTCGGCATCGGCGCCGGTGACGGAACTGCGGCTGCCGATCTGCAGCCGGTTGTCCTTGAGCAGCCGGTAGTAAAAGCGCAGCGTGCGGGTGTCGGTCAGGAAGGTGCGCGAGCGGAAATTGGTGGCCTGGATCTCCGCCTCGGTGAGCGGTCGCGTGACCACCGAGTTGGACAGGATCGGCATGATCTTGTTGCGCAGCAGCGGATGGAGGCCCTGCCCGGTGTAGCCACCGGTGCATACAGCGACGCGTTTCGCCCGCACAATGCCGCCCGGCGTGCGCAGATGGTGGATGCCGCCCCGGGTCTCCCAGCCCTGCACCGGGCTGCCCGGATGGACCCGCACCCCGAGCGCGCGCGCCCTGGCGGTCAGCCCGAAGGTGAACTTGAGCGGATGGATGCCCACCCCTTCCTGCTCCAGCATGGCGCCGGCGGTGTCGCGTTCGTCGCAGTAGTCGCGCCGCACCTCCTCGGCGCTCAGCATCCGGGTGTCATAACCGAAAGTCTCGCGCCGGACACGGGTCTCGTTGCGCAGGTACTCCAGCTTCTCGGGGCGGTGCGCCAGGTACAGGTGCCCACCGTCAAAGGCGTCGCAGTCGATCTCGGTGGTGAGTTGCCTGAAGTTCTCGAAACCGGTGCGGATCTCGCGGTCGAGTTTTTTCGCCACGTCCAGACCCCAGCGCTCTATCCATTGCGTGCGTGTGAGGCGGCCGCTCGCGTTCTGGCCCTGGCCCCCGCTGCGGCTGGAGCAGCCCCAGGCGGTCTGGTTGGCCTCCAGCACCACTGCCTGGATGCCATGCTCCTGCGCCAGATACAGCGCGGTGGACATGCCGGTCGAGCCGGAACCGATGACCACCACATCGGCATCGACGTCGGCGCGGATCGGGCCGTCGTCAGGCGGCGGCGTACCGGCGCTGGCCACCCAGTAGGTCGGCGCATAGGCGCGCCCGGCCCCCGGTGTGGCGGCGACGAGCGGGTCGTACTGCGGGTCGTAGCGCTTGTCTGCGGCGCTCGCCTGGCCCATGAACGACAGGGGTTGCGTCATCGACATGGTGCAGGGTGTCCTATCGGGCGGCGGGCAGGTTGGGCCGGTTCTTGCGGAACACGTTCTTCACGGCGATCTTGCCGCTTCGAAAGGTGAAGACGTCGACCCCGTCGGACTCGATGCGGCTGCCATCCGGGGCGGTGCCGGTGAAGGTCCACTGCGAGACGCCGAATTCGCCAACCACGACATGCTGGCCGTTGCGCCACTGCGCGTCGGGAGACGCCACCCACGCCGCCGGGAAGGCCTTGCGCACCGCGTCAAAGCCCACATGGCGCGTGCCGCAGGCATCCGGGCCGCCGGCCGTCATGAACACGCAGTCGTCGGTCATGAAGGACATCAGGGCATCGATGTCGTGGCGGTTCCAGGCGTCGCTGAACGCCTCCAGGGTGGCGGTGGTGACGGGCGGAGGGGTCTCTGACATGGAAGCTCCAGGAGGTGCAAAAGGGAATGGCGCCAAGGGTAAGCAACAAGCCACGCCGGCGATAGGGCCAGATGGGAGGATTCGAGGTAGCCAGCGCCGTTGCCC
>JANNDB010000600.1:0-6635 GCA_031387285.1 Betaproteobacteria bacterium
TCCCACGGTCCCGTAGGCGTGCGGCCCGCGTAGGCCGCAGCAAAACGTGGCGCCTTGTCGCCGAGCAGGACCTGGGTGTCGGACATCGCCAGCGGCGCAGTGATGCGCTCGCGCACCAGGTCGGGCCAGGGCTTGCCATAACGCGCAGACAAAGCCTCCGCGAGCACCGACATGCCGTAGTTGCTGTAGAGCGCAGGACAGGGCCCGGCCTTCGTCAATTTTTGCGCCGACAGCGCGGCCCACAGCTCGGCACGTGTAGCCTTGGTGATCTGCGCCACGATGGCGTCGCCGCCGCGCACGTTGCCGAACTGGCGCGGCAGACAGGAGCCGTGCGTCACCAGTTGTTGCAGCGTGATGGCGGCGACCTCGGGCGAGCTGAACTGCACCTGGCCTTGCAGCACGCTGCCCAGCGTGTCGCTCAACTGCAGATCACCCTGCTCCACCGCCTGGGCCAGCAGAAGGCCGGTGAACAACTTGCTGATCGAGCCGATCTCGTAGAGCGGCGCCAGGTCTTCAACCACTGCGCCAACCGCGGCGCCGGACGCAGGCGCAGTCCCGCTGCGCACCGTTGCCACCCCAAGTTGCGCACCGCGCCACACCGCCACACTCGCCGAGCCCGACTCGCTCCCAATGGCCATCCTGGCCAGCTCTGCGGGCGGCGTGCTCAGGTCGAGCGCAAGCGCCAGCCGGCAGATGCCGGCCAGGCAGACCAGCGTACCCAGGCGGAACCAGCGCTTCACGCTGTGCCACCCACCAACTGCGCGAAGCGCTGCAGGTCGACATTCCCCCCGCTCACGATCACCCCCACGCGTTTGCCTGCGACGGAAACGCCGCCATGCAGCGCGCCGGCAAGCGCCAGGCAACCGGTCGGCTCCACGATGATCTTCATGCGTTCGGCAAAAAAGCGCATGGCCTCCACCAGTTGTGCGTCGCTCGCCGTCAGCACGTCGTGCACGTCGCGGCGCAATATCGCAAAGGTGATCTCCCCAACGGCCTGGGTCTGCGCACCGTCGGCAATCGTCTTCGGGGTGTCTATGCGCACGATGCTGCCACTGCGAAACGATTGCTGGCCATCGTTGCCTGCCTCGGGCTCGACTCCGAATACCTGGCATTGCGGCGACAGCGCTCGCGCGGCCAGCGCGCAGCCCGAGATCAGGCCACCACCGCCCATGCAGACAAACAGATAGTCCAGCGTACCGACTTCCTCGAACAATTCCTTGGCGGCCGTGCCCTGGCCGGCGATCACGTCGGCATGGTCAAACGGCGGAATCAGCGTCATGCCACGCTCCGCAGCCGACGCGCGCGCGAGCAGTTCGCGGTCCTGCTTGAAGCGATCGAACAGCACCACTTCCGCGCCATACCCGCGCGTGGCATCGATCTTGGCCTGGGGTGCGTCCAGCGGCATCAAGATCACCGCAGGAATACCCAGCAGCTGCGCAGACAGCGCAACCGCCTGTGCATGGTTGCCGCTGGAGAATGCCAGCACCCCGGCCTTGCGCTGCGCCGCATCGAAGCGCGCCAAGGCGTTGAATGCACCACGGAACTTGAATGCACCCATGCGCTGGAAGTTCTCGCACTTGAAGAAAAACTGCGCGCCGTGGCGCTTGTCCAGCGTGGAGGAACGCAGCACTGGCGTGTGGTGGGCATGGCCCTCCAGGCGGCCCGCGGCAGCAACAACGTCAGCGAAAGTTGGCAGATTGGTCATGGGGAATGGTCCTGAAGTGGCTGCGGCGGGCGCGGCGGAGCCCCGGCGCCTACCCCTCAATATACTGGCTCGTGTTCGCGCTGCTCAAAACCTTCTCCTGGCAGGAGTTGCTGCACCATCCCTGGCGCACCGGGGCCGCCGTGCTGGCGGTGCTCCTGGGCGTGGCGCTCGCGTTTTCGGTGGCACTGATCAACGCCTCGGCACTCAACGAATTCGCGCAGGCGGTGCGTTCGGTGAACGGCGAACCCGATCTGGAACTGCGCGCCCTGACCGGCACGCTGGACGAAAACTGGTACCCCCGTCTGGCGCAGGACGCGCGCGTGGCCGTGGTTTCACCGGTGCTGGAAGTCAGTACCTACGCCCGCGTGGGCGAGGGCCGGCGCGTCGCGCTGCGGGTTGTGGGCGTCGACGCGCTGGAGGTGGCCCGGGTGGCGCCCGGGCTGATGCCGCGCATCACCGCGCCGGCGGACCGCATGGCGCTGTTCAGTCCGGCGACCGTTTTCCTGAATGCCTCAGCCCGCGCGGCGCTGGCGCCACAGCCGGGTGGACGCATCGACGCGCTACAGCTGCAGATGGCGCTGCAGTGGACAACGGCGCAGGTGGCGGGCGACGTGGGCGCATCCGGCGCGCCGCTGGCCGTGATGGATATCGGCGCCATGCAGGATTTCTTCGGGCGCTCGGGTCAGTTGACCCGCATCGACCTGCGGCTGCGAGCGGGCAGCGACGCCGCCGCGCTGCAGCGCGATCTGCAGGCCGACCCGTTGTGGCGCGCCAATCTGCTGGTCGCCGCGCCTTCCGATGGCCTCCAGCGCATCGGCAACGTTTCGCGCGCCTACCGGGTCAACCTCACCGTTCTGGCGCTGGTGGCACTGTTCACTGGCGCGTTCCTGGTGTTCTCGGTGCTGGCCCTGAGCGTGGCGCGGCGCGCGCAACAGTTCGCGCTGCTCGGCGTACTGGGCCTGTCGGGTGATGAGCGCCTGCGTCTGGTGCTGGTCGAGTCCCTCATGCTGGGCACCGTGGGCAGCGCTGGCGGGCTGGCGCTGGGCACCCTGCTGGCCTGGCTGGCCTTGCGCCTGCTCGGCGGCGACCTCGGCGGCGGCTACTTCCCTGGCGTTGTGCCCACGTTGCAGTGGAGCGCGGCTACCGCGGCGCTGTATGGCGCGCTCGGTATTGTGGCGGCGCTGGCCGGGGGCTGGTTTCCGGCCCGCGCTGCGCGCCATCTGCCTGTGGCGCAGACGCTCAAGGGGTTGGACTCCGGTACCGGCAAACCAGGGCGGTGGCATCTGGCCACCGTGCTGCTGCTGGGCGCCATGCTGCTGAGTCTGGCGCCACCGATCGCGGGGGTGTCGGTTGCCGCGTATGTGGCCATCGGCCTGCTGCTGGTCGGTGGCATCAGCGCCCTGCCCTGGCTCACGTCCTGGATGCTCGACAGCCTGGCTGCCCCGGCGGCGCGCTGGCTGCTGCCGATGCTGGCGATCGAGCGGGCCCGCCGGGTCCGCGCTTCTGCCGCTGTAGCAATCAGCGGTGTGGTCGCAGCGCTCAGCCTCGCCGTGGCACTGACTGTGATGGTCGCCAGCTTTCGCAGTTCGGTGGATGACTGGCTGGCGGTGGTGCTGCCGGCCGACCTTTACCTGCGCACCGCCAGTGGCAGTGGCGCCTCCGACACCGCCTACCTTCCCCCGGAGTTCGTCCAGGCCGTGGCCAGGATCGACGGTATAGCGCGCGCTGCCGCCGCGCGCACCACCATGGTGTCGCTCGATCCGGCACAGGCCAGCGTGGCCCTGCTGTCACGCGCCCTGGGCGACCCGGCGCGCAGCCTGCCGTTGCTGGAAGCACCGTTGCCGGTCCCGGCTGGCGCGGTTGCCATCTACGTGAGCGAGCCCATGGTTGCGCTGTACGGTGCACGCCCGGGGCAGGCGTTTGCACCGCTGGCCGCGGCCATGCAAGGGTTCACGGCGACCCCATCTGGCAGCGCGCGCGATATTCATTTTTTCGTAGCAGGGGTATGGCGCGACTATGCCCGCCAGTTCGGCGCCATCGCCATGGACAAGGCCGACTTCGAACGCCTCACCAACGACCGGCGCGCCAACGATCTGGCCTTGACCCTCACGCCCGGCGCCGACAGCGAGGCCGTGCAGCAGGCAATCCGGCAGCTTGCGGACCAGGCCAAGCTCGGCTCGCTGCTTGAAATTGCCAGTGCCAGCGAGATTCGCAAGCTGTCGCTGCGCATATTTGATCGCAGCTTCGCGGTCACCTACTGGCTGCAGGCGGTGGCAATAGCCATCGGCTTGTTTGGTGTTGCCGCCAGCTTCAGTGCGCAGGTGCTGGCGCGGCGCAAGGAGTTCGGACTGCTGGCCCACATCGGGCTGACCCGCAGGCAGATCCTGCGCCTGGTGGCCGCCGAAGGCCTGGCCTGGACCAGCCTGGGCGCGCTCGCCGGTCTGGCGCTCGGTCTGGCGGTCAGCGTGATCCTGGTACACGTGGTCAACCCGCAAAGTTTCCACTGGACGATGGACCTGCGCATCCCGTGGCTGCGTCTGCTCGCGCTGTGCGCGGCGACGGTGCTGGCCGGCACCTGCACCGCCTGGCTGGCCGCGCGCGCGGCGGCGGGGCGGGACGCGGTGCTGGCGGTGAAGGAGGACTGGTGAATACCGCTGATCCCAGATTGACCCATCCCTCCAAAGTATCTACAATGTAGATACACTTACGGAGGTTTACATGGATTCTGTCATTCGCAAATGGGGCAATAGCCCCGCGGTGCGCATCCCCATGTCGGTCATGAGCGCGGCACATTTCGATCTTGAGCAAAAGGTGAGCATTAGCGTGGCGGAGGGGCGAATCGTCATCGAACCCCTGCACAAGGTCGAGTACGCGCTCGATGCGTTGCTCGCTGGCATAACGCCCAAAAAACTTCACAAGGAAGTCAGCTTTGGCCCGGCCGTGGGGAAGGAATCCTTCTGATGGCTGGGCGCTATGTGCCGGACGCCAGCGACATAGTCTGGCTGGTATTCGACCCGCAGGCGGGCCACGAGCAAGCCGGTCATCGCCCGGCCCTCGTGATCAGCCCTGCGGCTTACAACGGCAGGACGGGCCTGATGGTCTGTTGCCCGATAAGCACGAAGATCAAGAGCTATCCGTTCGAGGTGCTCGTGTCAGTTGATGGTCAGGTCTGCGCTGTCCTGGCCGACCAGGTCAAATCACTCGACTGGAAGGTGCGCAAAGCCAGGAAGAAATCGGAGGCAAGCCTTGAAGTGATGCTGCATGTCCGGGCAAAGATAAAGGCCTTACTGGCGATCAAGTAATGCAACGATGTGCCGGGATAGGCAACCGAACCGGAATTCGAACGAAGCACAGTCAGTTGGTGATCGCCACCAACACGCTGCAATGGGCGTATTCGATCAATGCGCCCGAACTCGAACCACGCCACCAGCGCGCGGCCCAGCCTTCGAGGTGCTTGTGGCCAACAACGATCAAATCCGCCTTGATCTTGCGCGCGTACCCGGTGATCTCGGTCACTGTGTCACCCACCAGCACCTCGCCGTCGGCCTTGTGGCCGGCTTCGGAAAGGGTATGCAGGCCCTGATCGAGGACGGCCTTGTAGCCGAGCTTTTCACGCTCGCTGATCTTCGGGTCGTAAAACCCGCCCTCGGCGCCGATGAAGTCGATGTGGTGTGGCATCACGGCCACCAGCGACAGTGTGGCGCCGGACCACTGGACGAGGTCCTTGCAGTCGAGCAGGGCTTTCTGCCCGGCCTCGGAACCGTCATAAGCCAGCAGAATTCTCTTGTACATGGTGGAACTCCTGTAAACGCAGGCAACTGGGAGATTTCAGGATAGCCGGTAGCGCCGCCCGGCGCAATCATTTCTCGATGGCAAGCAACTCCACTTCGAAGACCAGGGTCGCGTTGGGCGGCACGGCCGTTCCTGCCCCCTTGTCTCCGTACGCCGTGGCAGGAGGGCAGGTCAGGCGTGCCTTGCCACCCACCTTCATCTTCTGCACACCTTCGGTCCAGCACGGAATCACCCGGTTCAGCGGGAAGGTGGCGGGCGCGTTGCGCTTGTAGGAGCTGTCGAACTCCTTGCCGTCGGTGAGGGTGCCGCGGTAGTGCACCTTGACCGAATCGCTCGCCTTGGGTGAAGCGCCGCTGCCGACCGTGATGTGGGCGAACTTCACGCCAGACGGCAGCAACTCGCCATCGGCGGCGTTCACGGCAACGGCGCACACGGTGGCGTATACGAAAATGGAAACGGCACGCAACAAATGCATCACAAACTCTCTGGCAAGGTATTGAAAACGGCCGGCCGCAGGGGGCACGGGGCCGACGGTAGTGTACCGGGCCAAGGGGGCCGGGCAACCCGGTGAAAACACTCAGGTCGGAAAACCGGCCTCGTGTTTGGCCCAGGCCACTTCCATCTCGCGCGGCAGCGGAATGCCATTCTTGACCGCCAGGATTTCGGCCATGACACTGACGGCGATTTCGGAAGGCGTCTTGCTGCCGATGTAGATGCCAATCGGGCCGCGCAGCCGCGCCAGCGCCTCCGGTGGCTGCTCAAAATGCTCGACCATGCGTTCGCGGCGTGCCAGGTTGTTGCGCCGCGAGCCGATCGCCCCGACATAAAAGGCCTCGGACTTGAGCGCCTCCAGCAAGGCCAGGTCGTCCAGCTTGGGGTCGTGCGTGAGCGCCACCACACAGCTGCGCCGGTCCGGCTTGAAGGCGCTCACCACGTCGTCGGGCATGTCGCTCACCACCTTGGCGCCCGCCACCGACCAGGTGCCACGGTACTCGGCGTGCGGATCGCAGACTGTCACGGCAAAACCGTTGAACAGCGCCATGGTGGCCAGGTACTCGGTCAATTGGCCAGCGCCAATCAGCAGCATGCGGTATTCCGGCCCGAAGGTGTTGACGAGTTCGGTGGCGCTGATCACCAG
>JANNDB010000628.1:0-2342 GCA_031387285.1 Betaproteobacteria bacterium
GGCCGCAAGCGGCCTGCCGTGGCTGGCGGCCTTGCTGTCGCCGGACCGCTGGTTGTTGTGGCTGGGCCTGCTGT
Source organism: Betaproteobacteria bacterium (assembly GCA_031387285.1). GTDB lineage: Bacteria > Pseudomonadota > Gammaproteobacteria > Burkholderiales > Burkholderiaceae_C > CAISIP01. The sequence continues at coordinate 75 of JANNDB010000628.1, forward strand.
TTGTGCTGTCCGTGTACTACTTCCCGACCGGCGTGGTCGGGCGCCTGCGCGCCCGCGCCGCGCGGAGCAGCGACCCATGAGCCGCCGGGCCGTCCCCAAGGCGAATGGAACCGCAGTGCGCAGCACGAAGGTTGCTTGATGAGCATCCTTCCTGCGTCGCACTACATCACCTGCCTTGGCCGGGAGTTGCACTATGTGGAGTGGGGCGCGACGAACGCGCGCACTGTCATTGCCTGGCATGGCCTGGCGCGCACATGCCGCGACATGGACGAACTGGCGGCTTACCTCAGTTCACCCGAAGGCGGTGCTTACCGGGTGATCTGTCCCGACACCATAGGCCGGGGCTTGAGCCAATGGAGCCCGGACCCGAAAAGCGAATACTGCCTGGCGTTCTATGCGCGGCTCGCCACCGCCCTGGTCGACCAGCTGGGCGTTGAACGATTCGACTGGGTGGGCACGTCCATGGGAGGCGCGATCGGCCTGGTGGCGGCCGCCGGCAGTCTGCGTGGACGCATGCGCCGGCTGGTGCTCAACGACATGGGTCCGCAGATCGCCGACTCGGCGCTGGAGCGCATCCGCAGTTACGCTGGAAATCCGTCTGCCTTCGATACGGTGTCGCAGCTCGAACAGTACTTCCGCAGCATCTACAAGCCCTATGGCTTCCTGACCGACGAACAGTGGCGCCGGCTCACGGAAACATCGACACGCCGTCTGCCGGACGGACGCGTCACGCCGCATTACGACCCGGCCATGGTGCAGCAGTTCATCCACCACCCGCGCGACCATGACCGGTGGGACGACTGGGACAGCCTGACCCTGCCGGTGTTGTGCCTGCGCGGCGCCGATTCGGACCTGCTGGCCGCCGAAACCCTGCTACAGATGGCGCAGCGCGGCCCGCGGGCCACGGCGGTGACGATCGCGGGGTGTGGTCATGCCCCGGCGCTGAACGTGCCTGCACAGCTCGATCTGGTCGGCTCTTTTCTTGCGTAGGGCGGTGCGGCGCGGCCGGCACCCAGCCTGTCAGTCGCGTTCCAGGTTCACGTCCTGGGCGGTCTTTTTCCACAGGTTCAATTGCTGCAGCAGGATGGCCGCCATCTCCTCGGGAGTCGAGGACTGGACTTCGAACGCAATCTTGTCGAGGGCCGCTTTCACGTCCGCTCTGGACGCCACGACCTTCATCTCACGCGCAAGCCGGTCCACCACATCCTTCGGCATGCCCGCCGGCCCGAACAACCCGGCCCACGGCGAAATGGTCATGCCCCGCAACCCGGCTTCACTGGCCGTGGGCGCATCTGGAACAAGCGGGCTGCGGTTGGGCAGCAATGCCGCCAGTACCCGCAGTTTGCCCTCCTTGACCTGTGGCAGCGCGCTGCCGGGCGTGGCGATCAGCACCTGGATTCGGCCTGCGATGAGATCCAGGGTGGCCGGCGCATCGCCCTTGTAGGGCACGTGCAGCATGTCGAGCTTTTCGTTCAGGGCCATCTGGGCCGTGGTCAGGATACTGGTGCCGTTGCCGCTGCCGTAGGCCACCTTGCCCGGGTTGGCCCGTACATAGGCGAGGAACTCGTTCACGTTACGCGCCGGCAGGCTCTCATGGACGAACAGGAAGAAGCCGAACTTGCCTACGAGGGAGATTGGCGTGAATGCCGTGACCGGATCGTAGGGCGGCTGCTTGCGCATCACCGGTGCCGCGTTGAGCCCGGTGGTCGTCGCGAACAGCAGCGTGTAGCCGTCGGGCGGCGCCGCCATCACGGCCAGGCCCGCAATGGCGCCGTCCGCGCCACCGCGGTTGTCCACGATGATCTGCTGCCCCAGACCCTGGGCCAGCGCCTGCACCACGATGCGTGCGGACAGGTCCGCCGCTCCCCCCGGCGGAAAGGGAACCACCATGCGGATGGGCTTGTTCGGGTAGGCTTGCGCATGCGCTGCACCGGCCAGCCACAGCGCCGCAAAAGCGCCCAGCAGGCAACGCACAAAGGTCTTGATCATCATGTGTCTCCTCACGGGCGGACAGCCCTTTTCGCCATGATACGGAACAAGCCGCTTTGCGCCCAGTGCCTGTGTCATGCCGCCCGGCTGGAGTCAAGCGCGACATGCAAGGCCCGGCCCAGCTTGTCCACCAGTTCGCCGATCTGCGCCGGGCTGATGGTGAAGGGCGGCGCCAGCAGCACATGGTCACCGCGGTGGCCGTCGACGCAGCCGCCGCTGGGGTAGCAGACCAGACCTGCATCCAGTGCGCACTGCTTGACGCGCGCGTGCAGGGCCCGG
>JANNDB010000645.1:0-15727 GCA_031387285.1 Betaproteobacteria bacterium
CACCTCGACCTGCCGGATCGGAAGTGTCGTGGATCCGCGTCTGAAGGTGGCGGGAGTTGCCAATCTGCGCGTTGCGGACGCGAGCGTCATGCCGAACGTGGTCAGCGGCAACACCAACGCCGCGTCGATCATGATCGGCGAGAAGGCGGCAGAGATGCTGGCCGCCGATCACGGTGTCAGGATTCACGACTTCGTCGGCGAGCAGCCTGCCAGTCGGCACTGACTACGCCGCGCAGTTGCGCAGAGCGTCTCACTTATGACGCGCAGGCGGGCTTGGCAATGAAGCGGACTGCTGAGCCAGGTGCGGGGGAAATTAAACTACCCGAGCCCAGATATCGTCCCTGCAGCCATCCCCAAAACCCGCATGCTGCCTGCGCCGCCATGACCACTGGGCTTCGCCTGGCCCTGAAGCTGCGCTTTCCAGGCCATTTGGCGCGCGCGGGAGCCCGACCAGCACGGCCCCGCCCCACGGCGCGCGTTTGCATCGCCGGTCTACCCGCCCACCAGTCGGTGCGTTGATCGAGCGCGTCGCCCAGGGGGCATCCGGGCTGCTTCACCCCAGCCCGGTTCGATCGGGTCATCCCCCTGCTCGGCAACACCATCCGCGCCCTGCGCATCACACACGTTCCACCGCGGTGGCCCGCGTGCGGGGGCGGCACGCGGTTCTGCGTTTCCTGCCAGGACGATTGACTCGCACCGGCCAATGACCGGTTGCGGGTAAGCAGTTCTGAAAGTTGTGGACCCGCTTTCAGTCTTTAACGGCTCCGCGGATATGCCGAACGTGCGGGGAGCAGCAAGCAAATCCTGTCGTTGGTCCTACTCGTCAGGGAGAGCCAACAGCAAGCAGCGCGCCTAAAACACGCCGTTGAACGACCCCCCATCGAGCAACAAACTCTGCCCATTGATGTAGCCCGCGTGGGCGCTGCACAAGAAGGCACAAGCCGCCCCCAATTCCTCCGGCCTTCCCAGCCGCTTCGCGGGGTGCTTGGCAATCCGCGCCTCGCGCACGGCTTGCGCGTCCGTGCCTTCGCGCTTGGCCTGCGCCGCGAAATTGCCGGCCAGCCGCGCGGTGTCGAATGTGCCCGGCAGCAGGTTGTTGATGGTCACGCCGCGCCCCACCGTGCTGCGCGCCAGTCCCGCCACAAACCCCGTGAGCCCGGTGCGCGCGCCATTGCTCAAGCCGAGTCCGTCCACTGGCGCTTTCACGGCGCTCGAAGTGATGTTGATGATGCGGCCAAAGCCGCGCTCCATCATTCCGTCCACCAGTTGCCGGATGATGGCGATTGGCGCCAGCATGTTGGCGTCCAGCGCGGCAAGCCAGGTGTCGCGGTTCCACTGGCGGAAGTCGCCCGGTGGTGGGCCGCCTGCGTTGCTGATGACGATGTCGAACGCGGGGTGCGCGGCGAAGATGTGCGCGCGCCCGGCCTCGGTGGTCACGTCGGCGGCAACCCAGTGCACCGGCGCGCGGGCGTTGGTACCCAGCGCCGCAGCAGCTTCACGCAGCGGCCCTTCGGTGCGCGCCACGACCACCAGTTCCACGCCCTCGGCTGCCAGCGCCTGCGCGCAGGCCAGGCCCAAGCCGGCGCTGGCGCCACACACCAGGGCCTTGCGGCCGGAGATGCCCATGTCCATGTGCTAAACCTCCAGCCGCAGCGCGGCGCAAATTGCCTTTTTAACGCGCCGCCGCAGTGGCGGCAGCAGGCGCAGCAGACGTAGCCGGGGCTGCCGCCGGCCCCGACGCAGCCCGCGCCGCCAATTGCTTCTGCGCCATCGCCTGCATGGTCTTGCGCAGGCGCGAAAGGCCCACGTCGTGTTCATACAGATGCTCGCGCTGGTTCGCGTCGGGCTCCATGGTCTCGAGCATCACGCGGTCCTGCTCCAGCACCACCCAGTGCCTTGCTTCCAGGCGATTGCGGTACAAAAATCGCCACGTGTCGCGCTGCCAGCCATCCACCTTGCGGCAGCGCCAGTGGAACACCGCACTCAAGTTGGGTGCTATCGGCGTGTAGCTGCCGATGATGCCGAAGCTGCCGCCCGGGCCGCCGGTCTTCGGGTACGGAATGGCCAGGCGCAGCCAGTGCGTTGCGGTGTCGCCAAATTCGGTCCAGTCGAAGTTCACGTCGCGCTGGCCGTCTTTTTCGAACATGAAGCCGTGTTCGGTCTTGCGCAGCTTGAACTTGGCGCTGATGTCGCCCTCGGCCATCGAGTGCGACTGCTTGTGCACGAAGGTTCCGTGCATCGGGTCCATCACGTTGTCGATCACATACCGGTAGTCGCCGCGCCACTCGGTGTAGCACAGGAAGCTGCTCCAGGCCGGGTCGGACAGCTCTTCCGGCAGCAACAGCGGGGGCGGCGTCTCCAGGTGCGGCGCAAAGCTGTTGTAGAGCCATATCGCGCCATGCCGGTCCTGCACGTGGAAGGAACGCGCAGCGCGTTTGCCTTCGAGCGTGCAGCCCGGGCTGGCCGGCACCTTGGTCACAGTGCCGTCGCAGCGCACCTCGATGCCGTGGTACGGGCAGGCGAGCCGGTCGCCCAGGTTCACTCCCATGGAGAGCGGCGCGCCGCGGTGCGGGCAATGGTCTTCCAGCGCGTGGATGGCGCCGGCCGCATCCCGCCAGAACGCGATCTTGTAGCCCAGGCGGCGCATCGATACCGGGCGCTCCTTCACGAACGAGGAAGGGCAGATCGGGTACCAGAGGTCGTACAGGCCGCGTTCGAGCAGGGCGTCGACGGGGGATGGGGTGTGGGTGCCGTTGTTCATGTCGTCATTCCCCCAGGGTCTTGATCACGGATTGGTAGCTCTCGGCGGTCCACGGCTGGCCATTCGGTCCCAGCGGACCGGATTTGTTCAGGTAGGCGATCAGGGCGTCCAGTTCCCAGTGGCCTGCGCCGAAGGCGCGTTCGATGGAATCCCCGAGCAGGTCTTCATAACTGGTGGGGGTGCGAGTGCGCGCCTGGTGCGGGTCCAGGTAGCGATCGGGTATCACTTGGATCATCTGCATGGTTTCATCACTCCTTCTTCTCGGTCAGAAATTTGCCACTTGCCTTGGCGTTCGGCTGGCGCCGGGTATTGCCGTCGATGCCGCCGTCGATCGCCCATTCGGCGAACATGGTGGGGCCGGGTTCGAAGCTGCGTTCGTGCCAGTTGGCGGTGAGGTGGTCTTCGTCGGCGTTGTATTCGATCAGGCCGCCACACGGGTTCTCGAAATACCAGAAGTAGGCGCTCGATATCGGGTGCCGCCCCGGGCCGAGCTGGGTCTTCCAGCCGCAGCGGCTCATGTGCAAGCCACCACCAAATACTTCGTGGATGTCGCGCACGGTGAACGCCACATGGTTCACCCCCGGGCCCTTGCCCGGCAGGCTGAGCAGAAACAGATCGTGGTGGCCGGCCTCCTGGGCGCACCGCATGAACACGCCGCGCCCGGGGTAACGGTCCGACGTGACAAAGCCCAGGTTCGCGTAGAACGCCTCCATGGCGTCGAGCTTGTCGGTGAAGAACACCACATGGCCGATCTCCACTGGCTGCGCCCGTTCGTAGATCGGCGAGGGGGTGTCGACGCGCTGTACGTTGCCATACGGATTGGTCGGCACACCTTTCACATCGATGTCGCGTTTGCTACCGAGCTGGAACACGACGCGAAGGCCATGCGGGTCGAGCGCGCGCACGCTGCCGTCCATGGCGCGCCGGTCTTCAAATCCCGGCGTGTTGCGCAACGCGGCTGCCAGCGCAGCCAAGCCATCGGCAGTCTGCACGCCCCACACCACTTCACGCAGCGTGGGTCCGGCTTCCATGGGAGGCGGCAGCTGGGGGTCATCGGTCCGGCGCACCCGGACCTGGGCGCCGTTGAGTGTTTCCCAGACCTGTTGCGCAGCGTCGTCGGCCAGCGACTTCAGGCCCCAGTCCGAGAAAAAGCGGCGCGCGTCGTCCCACCGGTCGGTGGAATAGGTGATGGCGTCGATGCCTTCGATAGCGGTGCCAGGCGTCGTCATGGTGCTGTGCTCCAGGGCATGGGGGAATCGTTCAGGCCCCAGTAAAAACTCTTCTGGCTGGTGTATTCGAGGATGCCCAGGCGGCCCTTCTCGCGCCCGGTGCCGCTCATCTTGACGCCGCCAAACGGCGTGCTCACGGAGAAGACCTTGTAGGTGTTGATCCAGACGGTGCCAGTCTGCAATGCACTGCCGATGCGCCAGGCGGCCTTGTAGTCGCGCGTCCAGATGCCGGAGGCCAGGCCGAACACGTTGTCATTGCACTGCGCCAGCAGGTCGGCCTCGTTGCTCCAGGGCAGCAGCGCCAGCACCGGGCCGAAGATCTCCTCCTGGCACATGCGCGCACTGTTGGGCAGGCCTTCGAACACGGTGGGCAGGTAATAACTGCCCTTATCGAACAGGCTGCCCTGCGGACGGGTGCCACCCGCCAATACCTTGCCACCTTCGTCGCGGCCCATCTGCACATATCGCTCGATGCTGGCGCGGTGGCCCTGGCTCACCAGCGGTCCCATCTGGGTGCGCTCGCTGGATGGGTCACCGACGCGCAACGCTTTCACGCCGGCCAGTAGCCGGGCCTTGAATTCCTCGTACACGCTGGCATGCACAAAGGCGCGCGAACCCGCGATGCACGACTCGCCGGAGGAACTGAAGATGCCGTACAACACGCCGGCCACGGCATGGTCCAGATCGGCGTCGGCGCACACGATGGTGGGGGACTTGCCACCCAGCTCAAGCGAAGTCGGCATGAGTTTCTCCGCGGCCAGGCGCTGGATGCCCATGCCCACCGTGGTGCCGCCGGTGAAGGCGATGCGTTTGATGAGCGGGTGCTTCACCAGCGCGTCGCCCACGATGGAACCCTTGCCAGGCAACACGCTGATGATGCCGTCGGGCACACCTGCCTCCTGCGCAATGCGCGCCAGCTCGATCGCCATGCGTGGCGTGATCTCGGCCGGCTTGAACACGATGGCGCAGCCCGCAGCGAGTGCCGGCGCGAGTTTCTGCGCCTCGCTGGCGATCGGCGAATTCCAGGGCGTGATGGCGCCCACCACGCCGAGCGGCTCGTGCACGCTCATGGTCAGGTAGTCGCCGCGCGCCGGAGTGAGCTGGTCTTCCCAGGTTTCACAGGCGGCGGCGAAGAACTGGAAGGTCCCGGCGGCGCTCGCCACCAGGGCGCGGGTTTCGTTGATCGGCTTGCCGTTGTCCAGCCGCTGCAGCTGCGCCAGTTCCTCGCCGCGCGCGCGGATGCCGGCGGCAATGCGGTGCAGCAACGCCGCGCGCTCGTGGCGCTTCAGGCCGGCCCAGCTGGGGAGCTTTCGTGCAGCTTCGGCGTGCTGCACGGCTTCGTCCACGTCGGACGCGGTGGCTGCGTGTAATGCCGCCACCGTGCTGCCATCAGCCGGGTATTCGGTGGTGTACTGCGGTCCACTGGCGTCGCGCCAGCGGCCGGCGATCAGGGTTTGAATGGAATCGGGCATGGTGAAAGCACTTCTTTCAGATCGTGACCGGCGCCACGCTGTTTTCGAGGAAGCGCAGGGCCGACAACACGGTCAGCGCGGAAGTCTTGGGGTTGCCCGGCAGCGGTTTGCCGCGCATGGTGAGCTGCATGGAGCCGAAGGCGCCGCGCACGTCGATCTCATGGATGTTCTCGGTCACCCCCGGGTCGGCAATCAGGCGCACCCGGGTCGCGTCCAGGCCGATGCCGGCCAGCGCGATGGTGGCGGCGACATTCGCATTTTTCGGGTACAGGCGCGCCGCCTCTCGGGCGCTGGCTTCGAGGATCACTTGCGGCGCGGTCAATGTGGCCAGGTCCACCACGGCTTCTGCCGGGGTGCCACGCCAACCCTGCGGCGGTTTGCGCCCGGTATAGGTCACGCTGTCGATACCTGCCAGGCGCGCGGCGGCGATGGCGTCGACACCGCCGATGGCGCCCGGCAACAGGTGCAACTGCGCGCCGCCACGCTGCGCTGCGTCGGAGAGGCGCTCGGGCAGGCCGGCTTCCGACAAGGCGCCAACCGAGAGGACGGCGCAGGTCACACCGCGCTCCAGAGCCGGCAGCACATGCGCCAGCAAGGCACTGTGGCCGGCGCATTCAAGCACCAGCGTGCTGTCGGGTGGCACGGTGTCGCGCACCTGCACGTTGCTACCCAGCTCCGCCTCCAGGCTGGCCACGCTACGTGCCGACACCACCACCGCGCCCACACGCAGGCGGGCGTGGCCTTGCAGACGCTCATACAAGGAGCGTCCGATGGCGCCGAATCCGATCAGGGTGATCTCGCGCACGATCAAACTTTCTTCAGGATAGGACCCGCGAACTTGGCGGCGAACGGGCCCCACGTATGCATGTCGACCTCCACCAGCACCGGGCCGCTCAGCGCTGCGGCCTCGCGCAACGTGGCCTCGGTACGAGCCGGATCAGCCAGCCGGAAATGCGGCACCTTCAGACTGGCGCACAGGGTGGCAAAGTCCGGGTTGACCAGGTCCACATAACAATGGCGTCCGCCGTAGATGTCGTCCTGGATGTTGCGGATCACGCCGTAACGGCTGTCGTTCATCAATAGAACCAGCACGTCGGCCTTTTCCTGCACGGCGCAGGCCAGTTCGCCGACGTTGAGCATGAAGCCGCCGTCACCGGCCAGCACCACGGTCTTGCGGCCCAGCGCATGCGTGGTTTCTGCGATAGCCGTGCCAATGGCCATTGCAAGGCCCTGTCCGATGCCACCGCCGAGCGCATGGACACCGGCGCGCGGGTGGTCCAGCACGGGTGCGCGGTTGCCCCACATGCTGTTGGAGAGCGTGATGTCACGCACCCACCAGAGCTTGCGGCCGAACACGGTGGATACGCCGTCCTTGAGCTTTGTGTACGGGCCCAGGGTGTCGTCCACCAGCGCAACCGCCGCGGACTTGGCCCGCGCCACGTCGGTGTCGAGCTGCGGATCGATGCGCATGCGGCCCTGCAGGCGGTCGGCCAGCGCGTCCAGTGTGTGCTGTGCGTCGCCATGTACAAAGTATTCGCTGCTGTAGCCGCGGTTGAGGGCCAGCGCGTTGGCATCGATCCGGAAGCGGTTCGCAGGCAGGTTCAGCTTGTACCTGAGTGTTTCGTTGCTGCGCAGCCGGGAGCCGACGGTCAACATGGCGTCGACCGTGCCATAAAAAGTTTCCACCGGCTTTTGCAGGTTGTACGAACCAAGCGTGCGCGCATGGTCTTCCGGAACGATGCCGCGCCCCTGCACGGACGTGACCACAGCCCAGCCCATGTCGGCAAGCCGGCGCGCGGCGACAGACGCACCGCGCGCGCCGCCGCCCAGCCACAGCAGCGGCCGCCTGGCCTGCAACAGGCGCTCGGCCAGCGCATCGAGCGCAGCGGCGCCGGGCTGCACCGGGCGTGCCGGCAGCGGCGCGAGGTCGGCCGGCAGATCGAGCAGCATTTTCTGCACATCGATTGGAATCTCGATGCTCACCGGCCCGCAAGGTGGCGTCTGCGCTATGCGCGCTGCCTCACGCAGGGTGGCCAGCGCCGTCTCGGGGTTGCGGATGCGAAAAGCCTCCTTACCCACCGACTTGAGCATCGCCAGTTGCGCCGGATGCTCGTGGATATAGCCCAGATCGCGGTCCAGAAACGGCGACTCGATCTGCCCGGTCAGGTGCAGTAGCGGCGTGCCGGCAGTCAGTGCTTCCACCATGGCGCCGGCAGCATTGCCCGAACCGGTGCCGGTGCTGGTGACACACACACCCAGCGTGCCGCTGACCCGCGCGTAGGCATCGGCCATGTTGCAGGCGCCGGCCTCGCCCCGCGCGGACACGAAGCGGATGCGCCGGCGCGTATGGAACGCGTCCAGGATCGGCATGTTGTGGATCGAGATCACGCCAAAGGCGGCGCGGGTTCCGCACTGCTCCAGGAAGCGGACGGCCAGTTCGCCTACCGTGATGCGTTCGACAGGATTTGTCATGCTGCTGATTTTTCGTGTTGGGGGGCTGGCCGTCGGCCGACCGGGGGCATATGGCTGATGCGCTGCGACAGCCGCGCGGCGGCGTCACACACCTGGGCGATGATGGTTTCCAGCAGCGCGCTCTCGACGCGTTGCGAAGGGACCGCCACGCTCACGGCGGCGGCAATGTGTTGGTGGTCGTCGAACACCGGCGCCGCAACGGTGCTGATGCCGGCTTCGAAGCCGCCCTGGCTGATGCCGTAGCCGCGCTGCGCGTCACCCGAAACCATGGCCTGCAATGCTGCCAGCGTGGTGGGCGTCTGCGTGGTGTAAGGCTCCAGGCGGACACCGGCATACAGGGCCGCCAGGTTCTCGGCGGACTGGTCGCCGAGCAGGACGCGCCCGAGCACCGTGGCATGGGCCGGCACGCGCGCACCGACCTGGATGGAATTGAACATGAAGGAACGCCCGGCCGACTTCGCCACGATCACCGCCTCGCGCCCATCGCGCACCACCAGATGCACGGAGTGGCCGGTGGCGCCGCAAAGGTCGTCGATGATCGGGCGGCCATGTTCGGTCAGTTCCATCGAGGCCAGGTATTCAAAACCCAGGCGCAACACGGCGATGCCGAGCTTGTAGCTGGGACCATCGCCCACACGCTCTACAAAACCCATCTGTTCCAGCGTCTGCAGCAGGCGGAACACGGAGGCGCGCGGCAGTTCGAGCCGGCGCGACAACTCGGCGCCGGTGAGTTCGCGCTCTCCGCGCGAAAACTGCCCGAGCAGCTGCATGCCGCGCTGCAGCGCAGGCACCAGGTAGCGGTCCATCGCGACAACTTCGCCCATGGGCGCGGGTTCGCCCTGCGGGCTGCGCTGCGCGCGCTTGGAGATTGACCCGGCGACGCTCATTTGTTTTCTCCCGAGATGCCCAGTAAGCGGTTCACCGCAGCGCCGGCTTCCAGCGCGCAGCTGTGGCCGACCGCTCCGAGCGAGACATAAGGAATCGCCAAGGCCTGCGCAAGCACCTGACAGCCCTCGGGCGGCGTCACGGTATCGGCGCTGCCGCTGGCAATCGTGCGCGGACAGGTGATTTGCGCCAGGTCGTGGCGCAGGTCTCCGCCGGACAACATATGGGCGGCCTGGGTGTAACCGCCGGGGTGGATGGCTGCCATCACCTGCTCCACAAAATCGATCTGCTCCACGCTGGCCTGCGGCGACAACATGGCGCTGGCGCGTCGTTTGGCCATGCCGGCGGGGCCATGCTGGGCCAGGCTGGCAAGGCGATCGGACAATTTTTTCTCGCGCACGGCGGCTTCGGCGCGCGCATACCCCTGGGCCGGCGCAAGCAGGACGAGGCGCGCAACCCGTTGCGGATGCAACAGTGCCGCACTGGCTGCCATCAACGCGCCCAGGGAATGCCCAACCAGCGTGAAGGGCTTCGCGGCTGCGCCGGTGGCGTCGAGCCAGTCCCACATGCGGCGGGCGTAGTCGGCGGCAAGCGGCGCTTGCGCGGGCAAGGCTTCACTCTCGCCGTAGCCGGGTGCGTCCCAGGCCAGCACACGGCTACTGGCCGTGCCGGCCTGTGCGCATTGCGCCAGCTGGGCCAGCCAGCTGGCCGACGCGGAGCCGATGCCATGCAACAACACGTGTGTGGCCGGGCCGCCGTACCCGGGCGAAACGGACTCGCGGTACGACACGGCAGCCCCGCGCGCGACCACACGGCGGCTGGCGAACTGCTGGAGCTGGGCGGCAAAAGGCATATCCAGACCCGGGCAACGTCGCCTTGGCTTACTTGTTGCGTTTGATCTTGGAGAGCGGGCTGTCCGGCGGGTAGACCGGCGTAATGGGCTTGGGTGAGCCAAGCATCACGCACATCAACGCGTCTTCGTCGCCGATGTTGATTTCTTCGCGGTAGACGCCGGGCGGGATCGAGATGAGGTCACGCTCGCGCAGCACCGACTCCCAGCGCTCGCCATCCTTCTCGCACACCACCTTCATCATGCCGCGCATGACGAAGAACACCTCCTCCACGTCGTAATGGATGTGCGAGGGGCCTATGTGGCCGGCCGGTATGACCATCGTGGAAAAGGTGAAATGGGCGGCAGGAACGGTGTTCATGTCGGCCGCGACGCCAGTGCCACCCGTGCCCATGTAGCGCATCTGCGCGCGCCGGTACTTGGGGTCGTAGTCGGCCTGGAACTTGAGCGCGTCCCAGTCGTAGCGGCGCGTCGCGAAGCGGGCAACGCGCGATTCCAGCCAGTCGCCCAGGCTCTGCCCGCTGGCCGCCTGCATGGCATGCTGGATATCGGCCTCTGCGGGAATGTTGGCGTCCAGCAGGCCGCGCTGGTTGAACACGGGCTGGTTGGCCGCAGCGGTATTGGCACTCATGGTCTTCTCCTTCGGGTTTGCGCGATGGCGCTCAATGCATGACAAAGCCGCCGTTGACGGGCAACAGCTGGCCGGTGATGAAGCCGCTGGCGCGGGTCAGCAGGAACAAGGCCGCTGCGGTAACGTCCTGCGGAACCTGGGCGCGCGGGACGGCACGCCCCTGCATGTAATAGGCATGGCGCTCGACCGGCACGTATTCGGTTGCCTCGACCAGCGTGAGGCCGGGTGCGATGGCGTTGACGGTCGTTCCCTGGGGCCCGAGCTCGCGCGCCATGCCGCGCGTCATCGCGACGACGGCGCCCTTGCTGGCGATGTAGGCCAGCAACCGCGGCGCGCCCCACAGGGCGGTGTCCGACGCCAGGTTGACCACGCGCCCGCTGCCGGATTCGGCCAGGTAGGGTGCTGCGGCCACTGTGGCCTGCCATGTGCCGCGCACGTTCACGGCCATCACGCGGTCCCACATGTCGGCCTCAAGCTGGTCCATCGTCTTGCCACCGGAGTTGGTGATGGCGGCGTTGTTGATAAGGCCGTCGAGCCCGCCCATGGCCTTGGCGGCGGACTTCACCCCGGCCTGGATGGACGCCGCGTCAGACAGGTCCATCGGCACGTAGCTCGCGGCAGCACCCAGCTCTGCAGCCACCTGCATTCCCTGCTGGTGCAGCACATCGCTCAAGACCACCCGGGCGCCGGCGGCGACCAGGGCGCGGGCAAAGGCTTCGCCGAGTCCGCGTGCGGCGCCAGTGACCAGCACCCGGCGGCCCTGCAGATTGATTTCGACGCTCATCCTTTCACCTGACCATGGTTAGCTGGCCGGACGGACAGGGATGCGCACGGCAACCCGGCCGTCCTGCACCCGCACCGGGAAACAGCGGATGTCGCGCTGCCCGATCTCGTTGAGGCATTTGCCGGTGGCGATCTCGAAGCGTGCGGCGTGCAGCGGGCACTCGATCAAGCCACTCTCCTGGAAGCCCTGCGACAACATGGCAAAGGCATGCGGGCAGACATCGTCGAGCGCATGCACCTGGTCATCAATCAGGAACACACCCACGTGCTGGCCATTGACCTCCACGCCAAGCGGGAAATCAGGGTCCAGCTGGTCTCTGGCGGCAACGTCATGCCATTCGGGACTCAAATCGTCTGCTTCCATATAGCGTCAACCTCTTCAAACTTGTTTCACTAAAGAAACATTGATTCACCAATGACTCATTATTGGCCATTAAAATGCAGCGGTCAACAAAAGCCGACTTTTCGACTCGGATACTCCATCGCGCCACCGCCCGGACCGCCAGCACTGGCCCGCGGGCCGCCAGATATCGGCAGTTGTCAGCCGTTTTGCCCCTGAAGCACGGAGTTTCTCTGCTGAAACAGCTGCTTCGGACTTACCCTGTCACGCCCGGCCGCCTGCACTTGTAAACTCGTTCGCAGCGTTTGGCGGGCCTCAACGGGCCGGCAAAACGGGTACCGATCCCCATTTTTCAAGGATTCCCCATGGCAATTCGTCGCGTATTTCTGGCAGCCGCATTGGCTGCAGCGGGCTTGGTCAGTGCAGGTGGCGCCATCGCCCAGGCGTACCCCAGCAAGACCATCAACATCATCGTCTCCTACCCACCGGGCGGCGATACCGACGCGCTGGCCCGCGTGTTCGCCGAGAAGCTTGCCGCCCGTGTCGGGCAGTCCGTGATCGTCGAGAACAAGGCCGGCGCCAGCGGCACCATCGGCAACTCCTTTGTGGCCAAGGCCCCGGCCGATGGCTACACCTTGCTGTTCACGCCCAACACCTTTTCCATTGCGCCACTGGTGCTGAAGGCCGGCGCCGGCGCCGTCTACGACCCCTTGAACGACTTCACGCCCATCATCCTGGCGGGTACGCAATCGCTGTTTGTTGTGGCCACCAGCGCCAGCGGCGTGCACAACATGAAAGAACTGGTGGCGGCTGCCAAGTCCGGCAAGATCGGCACCTATGGCAGCCCGGGCAGCGGCTCGCCCATGCACATCCTGGGCGCGATGTTCAACAAGTCGGCCGACGTGAAGATCAACCAGGTGCCCTACCGTGGCAGCGGCCCGGCCGTGATCGACCTGATCGGTGGCCACATCCCCATGATGTACACCACGCTCGGTCCGGTGGCGCAGCATATTGCTTCGGGCAAGGTGGTGAACCTGGCGGTGGCCGATCCGAAACGCTCGCCGCTGGCACCCAATGTGCCGACCTTGTCCGAACTGGGCTACAAGGACGCCGACGTGGGTGCCTGGCAGGGTTTCATGGCGCCAAAGGGGCTCCCGGCCGACATCCAGCGCACGCTCAACGGCCATTTCAATGAAATCCTGAAGATGCCCGACGTCAAGGAAAAGATGACCACGCTGGCGCTGATTCCGGCTGGTGGCGATCCGGTAGAGCTGGCCAAAGCCAACGCCGACCACAACAGCCGCTTCGGCAAGGTCATCAAGGAATTCGGCATTCAGGCTGATTGAGCGCCGGGGCCGCGCATGGACCGGCAGCTGTACGACCCGGACCAGCAGGCCCCGATGCCGTTCGCGGCGGCCGACGATTACGCGCGCCAGGTCATGGCCTGGGCGCAGGAGCCGCCGCCCGACGACGTGCTGGTGCAGCGCGATGTCGCCTACGGGCCGCACCGCCTGCAGCGCTACAACGTTTTTTCGCCACCCGGCGCGCGTAACGCGCCGGTGCTGGTGTTCTGGCACGGTGGTGGCTGGACCAACGGCTACCGCGACTACTCCACCTGGCAGGCGGCAGCCATCGTGCGCATGGGCATGGTGCTGGTGGCGCCGTCCTACCGGCTCGCGCCGGAGCACCCGATGCCCTGCGCCTGTGACGATGCGCTGGCGCTCCTGCGCGCCTTGCAGCACGCGCCGCCCGCGGCAGCCGCCGCGCAGGGCCGCATTTTTCTGGCAGGCCATTCGGCCGGCGGACATATCGCGGCCTTGACCACACTGCGCGTTGCGGAGCGCGTCCGCGCCGGGCTGCGGCCGGACGGTGTGCGCGGCTGCCTTCCCATCAGCGGCATCATGGACTTGCATGCGCCCAGCCCGGCGCCGGGCAGCCTGGAGGAACGCGTGTACACGCAAGTTCTCAAAGGCCGCGACCCCTTGCTAGACACGGTATTGAGCCCGCTGTTTTGGACTGCAGGCAATCAAGTGCCGTTCGCGTTGACCTATGGCGAATCCGACAGTCCGCGTGTCGTCAAGTCCAACCAGCGGCTGCTCGCGATGCTGCAAGTACAACCTGGCGCGGCGGCCAGCGGCGTGATGGAGCCGGGCCGCGACCACTTCCAGACCCACACGGCGCTGCGTGATCCGGCCGACCGCTGGTATCGGCGTCTGGCCGCCATGGTGGCGGCCGACGGGGCTTAAGTGCCGATCACGCCCCCGTCCCGCTTGCGAATCACCACCGTGGCAGAACGCGGGCGGCCACCGGGCCGGTAGTCGGGCCAATTGGAATATTTGGTGGGTGCTGCGGGGTCGCTGCGCTCGCTTGGTGTCTCGCCCGGATGCTGGACATTGATGAACATGGTGCGGCCGTCGGGCGTGAAGGTGCAGCCGGTGATCTCGCAGTTCGTCGGACCGGTCAGGAAACGGCGCATCTCGCCGGTTCCCGGATCGCAGGCCAGCATCTGGTTGCTGCCCATGTTCTTGATCTCGCCCACATGCAGCGACGCGGCAGACACGTCGGTCTGGACCCACAACACACCGCGCCGGTCAAACGCGATGCCATCGGCGCATGCAAAGATATCCCCTTTGATATTGCCGCGCGCCTCCGGCCGTGGCAGGGATGGGTCACCCGCGAGCACGAGGTGGTTCCACTGGAATGCCATGCCGTCAAAATCGCCGCTGTCTTTCCAGCGGATGATCTGCCCCATCACGTTGTTGGCGCGCGGATTCGCGGCATCGACACCCGGAAAGCCGGCCTGCCCGCGCGAGCTGTTGTTGGTCAGCGTGCAGTAGACCCACCCCGATTCCTTGTCGATCGCCAGCCACTCCGGGCGATCCATCTTGGTGGCTTGCAATAGGTCGCTGGCCTGGCGTGCCTTGATCACCACCTCGCCCTGGTCGGCAAAACCATTGGCCGCCGTCAGCGGACCCTGACCGTGCACGAGTGGCAACCAGCGGCCGTTGCCATCGGCGTCAAAACGCGCCACATACAAGATGCCGTGGTCCAGCAGTTCCCGATTCGCCTTGGCGCCACCCGGCGCGATCCTATCGCGGCTGACAAACTTGTAGATGTACTCAAAGCGCGAGTCTTCGCCCGAATACACCACGGCGCGGCCGTCCCTGGTCACACCCACCCAGGCGCCCTCATGTGCGGCACGTCCGAGGGCGGTACGTTTGACCGGGGTGCTGGTCGGGTCCATCGGGTCGACTTCCACCACCCAGCCATGGCGGTTCGGTTCGTTGGGGGTTTTTACCGCGTCAAAGCGCGCGTCGAACCTGTCCCAGCCGAAGGCGCCTTCCTTGCGCATCCCCCAACGCCGGTGGTGCGCGCTGATGCTGTCGCCGCCTCCGAAGTACGCCATCCAGTTCTCTTCGCCCGAAAGGTAGGTGCCCCACGGCGTCTGGCTGGCAGCGCAGTTGTTGAAGGTTCCCAGGACGGTGCGACCCGCCGGGTCGGCCGCGGTCTGCAGCATGGCGTGGCCGGCGGCCGGCCCGCCAACGGAGAACGGCGTGTCAATCGTAAAACGCCGCGCATAACGCGAGGGCCGCACCATCTGCCAGGAACCGTCGCGCAGCGCGATCTCATAGACTGTGAGCCCGTGGGCGTTCTGGGACTTCCTGACCTTTTCCGCAGTCAGGTTGGCGAACCCGCCCACATGCAACAGGCCGTCATCGGTGTACTCATGGTTGAGCGTCATCAGCCCACGTGTGGAGCTGCCATCCAGAGGGAAGTACTCCATGCCGTCGTGGTGCATGCCCATCTGCACGGCCTGCTCCGCCGCGGTGTTGGAGGCATCAAACTTGAACGCCGGCATGTTTCCAGGAATGCCCACCGGCTCGCCCCAGGCGGCTATGGCAGTCGCAACATAACCGTCGGGCACCACCAGCTTGTCGCCTTCACCGATGCCGATGCCCTTGAACCCGAGCTTGGGCCCCGCGGCAAATGGCCCGCTGGCCGTACACGCCGCCAAGGGCGCCAGCAAGGCCGCGACAGCGCCCAGGGCACCGCCCTGCAACACCGTGCGCCGGGACGGTTGCGAAACCTCGTGAATGCTGGGGTTGGACGAGTGGTTGCTGTCTTCCATCGTCTCGAAATCCTTGGCCATGTTTGTCTCCTTTTAGTTGGTCCGGGCTGGCACCCTCATTCTGCCAAACAAAGATGAAGAACAGGCTACAAAACCCGCTGCAGATACCGCCCGGTATGGCTGTGTGGATTGGCAGCGATCGCTTCCGGCGTACCGGCACCAACCACCTCACCAC
>JANNDB010000664.1:0-3078 GCA_031387285.1 Betaproteobacteria bacterium
CCATTATGTTAGCACTCTCTATGAGTGAGTGCTACGAGATAAGTTCAATGGTGACAATAGGTTTCTGGAGTATTTCGGGTTCAGAGCCTGTGGCGCTCAGCCCACGACCGAGACCTGGGCCAGGCCCGCGTCCACGATCAGGTTCTGCCCGGTGATCCCGTCACTGTCGTCGCTGGCCAGGAACAACGTGGAGCGCGCCACGTGGGTCGAGTCAAGCCGGAACTTGAGGCACTGGAGGTCGATGAATTTCTGGTCTTCTTGTGGGTTGCGCCACAACGCGGTCTGCCTTTCGGTCACGATCGCGCCCGGCACCAGAGCGTTGACCCGAATCCCGGCTTCCCCGAGTTCACGCGCCAGCGTGCGCGTCATGCCGGAAATGGCTGCCTTGGACGCGGTATAGCCGATCAGGTTCGGACGCCCGCGCATCCAGCTGATGGACCCCATGTTGACGATGCTGCCGCCCAGGCCGGCGCCTTTTAGCTGGCGTGCGACCGACTGGGTGGCAAACACCTGGTGGCGCAGGTTGATCGCCAGGCAGTTGTCCCAGTACTCTGGCGTGAGTTCGTCCAACGTATGGCGGTCGTCGCGCCCCGCATTGTTGACCAGCACCCGGATCGGCCCGAACCGTTCGCCGACGCGTTGCAGCAGCGCCTGCAGTGCGCCAATGTCGCGCACGTCGCAGGCTTCGTAGTACGGCGCGGAGTGGCCGGCCTGCGTCATTTCCGCGATCAGCGCGTCGCCGCCGCCTGCCTTGGTGCCACAAAAAGCCACGCGGCTGCCTTGGGCGGCAAAGGCGCGGACCAGCTCGGCGCCAATGCCGGAGGAACCGCCGGAGACGAAAACCGTGCGGCCGTGCAGTGAGGGATAGGACGTATACGGCATAGGGCGATCCGATTTACCAGCCAGCGGGCAGCACCGCGGAAAGCGGAACCACCGCGTGTAGTGCAATGCTGCGGTGCGCGGCCAGCCCGGTGGCAACAGAACGCAGGCCTTCCTCCAGTGTCACTTCGGCCGGCAGGCCTTCGCGGATCGCCTGGGCGAACTTCGCGTGCTCCACATAGGACGCGCCAAAGTGGTTGCCCATGTATTTGATCCCCGTATCCCAGATGCGCCGCACCGCCACCCCCTTGCCGCTGCTGGCGCTCTGGCCCCATACCGCGCGCGTGCCCCAGTCTTCGCGACGGCCGTAGCGCAAGGTCATGGATGGCAGCAGCGACTCAAGCTTGCCTTCGTCGCCGACCACGGTGATGTGTTCGTTGTCGACCGAGTTCTCGGCAAACATGCATAAATCGAGCATGGCGCGCGCACCGCTCGGGTATTCAACGACCACGTAGGCGCTGTCCAGCATGTCCGGACGGCGTCCGCCGTAGGACTCGTCGAGGTGGTTTACGCGTTGATCCCCCGAGGCGAACACCGACACCGGCCGCTCGCCCAGCACCAGGTCCATCAGGTTGAAATAGTGGCAGCACTTCTCCACCAGCGTGCCGCCGGTGTTGGCGCTGAAGCGGTTCCAGTCGTCCACCTTGGGATAAAACGGTTCGCGGTGCTCGCGTATCGCCACCTGGTGGACACGCCCTACCGCGCCCGCGTGGGCCATGCGCAGCATTTCGGCCACGGGCGGCATGTACCGGTACTCCTGCGCCACCCAGACCAGGGGCTTTCGGTCACGGGCGAGCTGCACCATTTCCAGGCAGTCCTCGATGCGCGTGCACAGCGGCTTCTCGATCAGGATATGCGCCGCGGTAGCCAAGGCGTCGCGCAACACCGCCGCATGGGTGTGGTTGGGGGTGGAGATCACCAGCGCGTCAAAGCCGCCCGCCGCCAGCAGTTCCGGGTAATGGGCGTAGCTGCGCGGCGTACCGGGAGTGATCGCCTGCGCGGCAGAAAGGCTCGCCGCATGCGGGTCGGCCAGCGCCACGATTTCCGTGCCGTCGAGGGTCTTGATGTTCTCGATGTGTTCGCGGCCCATGCTGCCGCAGCCAATCAAGGCATAGCGAATTTTCTGCAATTTCTTACCCCTTCAATCCACCCTGAGTCAAGCCACCCACAACACGTTCCTGGAAGATCGCGATCAAGACCGCAATCGGCACGATGGCCACGATCAGGGCGGCGGAAATGATCGGCCACGGAAAGCTGAACTCGCCCTGGTAGAGCGTGATGCCGACCGGCAGGGTGCGCATGGCCGGGTTGGAGTTGAGCGACAGGGCCAGCAGGAATTCATCCCAGGAATTCACGAATGACAGGATGCCGGCCGTGAACACGCCTGGCGCGGCGAGCGGAATAACGACGCGCCACAACGTGCCGATGCGCGTGCAGCCGTCGATCATGGCGGCGTTCTCCAGGTCTTTGGGAATGCTCTGGAAAAAGCTCACCAGCACCAGGGTACACACCGGCAGGTTCAATACGATGTAGGGCAGCACCAGGGCGGTGTAGCTGTTGAGCAGGCCGAGCGTGCGCATGGTTTCGAAGATGGGTACCAGCAGCGTGACCAGCGGGAACATGCTGGACGCCACAATGGCCGTCAGGATAAGCTGGCGGTGCTTGAGGTTCAGGCGCGCGATGGCGTATCCGGCGCAGGCTGACACCAGCAGCGAGCAGGCGGTGGCCGCCAGTGCGACCCCCAGACTGTTTGCCAGGTACTTGAGCAGTGGCTGATCGGTAAAGGCCTGCACATAGTTCTGCAGCGTGGGTGCGTGTGGCCACCAGGTGATGGGCTTCTGGACCAGCTCCACTTCAGTCTTGAGCGAGGTGAACAAGATCCAGACGGCCGGAAAGAAGCCGTTGATGACCACCATGGCGGCGGCGGCGAAACGCAGCCGCGCGGAGGACCAGATGCCTTCGTTCATGCCGACCTCCCGATGCGCTTCAAGTAGAAGGCCGTCACACACATGGACAACACGAACATGCAGACCGCCAGCGTGGAGCCGTAGCCCACATCCAGGTATTCGATGGTGGTCTTGTGGATCAGCATCGCCAGGGTCTCGGTGCTGTTGCCCGGACCGCCCTTGGTCATGGTGTAGGGGATGTCGAAGGTCTGCAGCGCGGTGATGGTGCGAAAGATCAGCGCCACGATGATGC
>JANNDB010000667.1:0-2948 GCA_031387285.1 Betaproteobacteria bacterium
CTACCTGTTGCGGGGTGAACTCGCGGTGTGGCTGGGCCAGCGCGTGGTGGCACAACGCATGGCTTTCGACGCCACCGCCGAGTTGCCCGACGGATTGCATGTGGGCATCTGCGGCGCCGGATCGCCGTTCACGGACGACAAGCGCTCCGGACCTTGCACGCTGGTGGTGGCGGGCAAACGCCTGTTCGTGTTCGACGCCGGCAGCGGCAGCGCGCGCGTGATCGGCAAGATGGGATTCAACCAGGGGCGCATCGAGGCCATCTTCCTGACCCACTTTCACTCTGACCATATTGACGGCCTGGGGGAGTTGATGTTGCAGCGCTGGGTGACAGTGGGCAACACGGCGCCGGTACCGGTGTACGGCCCGCCGGGCGTCGAGCCGGTGCTGGCCGGTTTTCGCACAGCCTATGCACAAGACCAGCACTACCGGGTCGCGCACCATGGAACCGCCACCGTGCCGGAGGGCGGGTTTGGCGGTCAGCCCATGGCGTTCACACCGGGCGCTGACGGCAGGGTCGTGGTGCTGAAGGATGGCGCTCTGGAAATCAGCGCCTTCGTCGTGGACCACAAGCCGGTCCATCCGGCGGTGGGTTACCGCATCACCTACAAGGGCCGCAGCGTCGTACTCAGCGGCGACACGAAGAAGTCCGCGGCAGTGCAGCGTGAAGCCGCGGGAGCCGACGTGCTGGTGCACGAGGCGCTGTCCACGCCCCTGGTGCGGCTGTTCCGCGAGGCGGCGGTGCAAGCGGGCCGCAAGAACCTGGTGAAGATTTTTGACGACATCGTGGACTATCACACCAGCCCGGAAGAGGCCGCCGAGACCGCCCGTGATGCCGGGGCGCGTTACCTGGTGCTCAACCACATCGTGCCCCTGCTCACCTTTCCCGGACTGGAAAAAGCCTTTGTCGGCCAGGCGCCAACCATATTCAGCGGGCCGCTGCGTGTGGCTGCCGACGGTGACTTCCTGAGCCTGCCTGCCGGCTCCACCAGTATCACCCTGACACACCGCTTCTGACCATGCCCAAACTGCCTGTCATCAGCAGAATTCTGCGCACGCCAGAGGCGTGCTTTGCCCATCTGCCGGACTTCCCCTGGAAGCCGCGTTACACCATGGTGGCGGAGCTGCGCGTGGCCTTTATTGACGAGGGTCCGCGGGATGCGCCGGTGGTGCTGCTGATGCATGGCGAACCCACCTGGTCCTTTCTGTACCGCAAGATGATCCCGGTGCTGCTGGCAGCCGGCTACCGCGTGGTGGCGCCCGACCTCGTGGGGTTTGGGCGCTCCGACAAGCCCGCGCGCAGCGCGGACTACTCGTACGCCAACCATGTGTTGTGGATGTTCGCGTGGATGGAGGCGATCGACCTGCGCCGCATCACGCTGTTCTGTCAGGACTGGGGTTCCCTCATCGGGCTGCGGCTGGCAGCACAGGCGCCTGACCGCTTTGAGCGCATCGTGCTGGCCAACGGCGGCTTGCCCACGGGCACCGGCCCGGTGCCAAAGGCTTTCAGGATCTGGCGCGCCTTCGCGCGTTTCAGTCCATGGTTCCCGATCGGACGCATCGTCAAGGCCGGCTGTGTGCAGGGTCTGCGCGACGATGAAGTGGCGGCTTACAACGCCCCCTTTCCATCGAGCAGGTACCGCGTCGCCGCGCGCATTTTTCCGGGCTTTGTGCCCACTACGCCAGACGACCCGGAACGCGCCAGCAATGAACGCGCATGGGAAGTCTTCAAACGCTGGGAAAAGCCTTTCCTCACGCTCTTCAGCAACCGCGACCCGGTGACGCGCGGCGGTTACAAGGTCTGGCAGAAACTGGTACCCGGTGCGCAGGGCCAACCCCATGCCACCACGCGCAACGCCGGGCATTTTCTGCAGGAAGACAAAGGGGTTGAAGTGGCCAATGCCATTGCCGCCTTCATGCGCTCAACGCCCGCCAGCCGAGCGCCATTTGGCGCTAGGATGTACCCATGACTGTCCATCTCAAGAAAACCCTTCCCGCCGGCGCCACACCGATCAGCGCGATCGACCGCGCCGGGTTCACCAAGTTTGCCGCGTCCCTGCCGGCTGCCAGCCGCGAGTGGCTCAAGACGGTGGGTTTCACCGGCGCGGCCTATAGCCATGCGCTGGTGCCGGGCGCCGGCGGAAAGCTGGGCCGCGTCATTGCCGGTGTGGCGCGCGCGGATGACCCCTATGTGCTCTCGGCCCTGCCACTGGCGCTGCCGCAGGGCCAGTACCGCCTTGCCAGCGACGGGCTACAGCTTTCGCCGCAAGCGGCCAGCATGTCCTGGGAGTTGGGCTCGTACGAGTTCGATCTGTACAAACCACGCAAGCGCGCGCCCGCGCAGCTCAACCTGGCCAGCAGCAGCGACGCCCGCCGCGGCCAGGCGCTGGCCGTGGTGATTGGCGCCACGCGCGACCTGATCAACACGCCGACCGAGCACCTGGGTCCGCAGGAACTGGCGAGCGCGGTGCAGACGGTGGCCACGCAATATGGTGCGCTGTTCCGCGAAGTGGTGGGCGAGGCCCTGCTGAAACAGAATTTCCCGGCAATCCATGCGGTGGGCCGCGCCAGCAACCGGCCGCCACGCCTGATCGAAATGAACTGGGGCAACCCGGCCGATCCGCTCGTCGCGCTCGTCGGCAAGGGGGTCTGTTTTGACAGTGGTGGTCTGGACATCAAGAGCGCCGAAGGCATGCGCCAGATGAAGAAGGACATGGGCGGCGCCGCCAACGCGCTGGGCCTGGCCGCGATGGTGATGGCGCTCAAATTGCCGATTCGCTTGCAACTGCTGATACCTGCGGTGGAAAACGCGATTTCCGGCAACGCCTACAAGCCGGGTGACGTATTCAAGACGCGCAAGGGTATCCACATCGAGATCGGCAACACCGATGCCGAGGGCCGCGTGATCCTGTGCGACGCGCTGGCCTACGCGGCTGAAGGCAAACCGGCG
>JANNDB010000679.1:0-17733 GCA_031387285.1 Betaproteobacteria bacterium
GTCGGCCTCGGCGCTGCCGCAGCCGTTGAGCTTATGCACCACGCGCCAACGCGCGCCGCCCACGCCGTCTGGTTCGCGGTAGGCAAATCCGAAATGCGAAAAGCGCAGCTTGTACTTGCTCAGGTCCTGCCCCGCACGCGCCAGCAACACGACCCGCTCACCACTGGCCTCCAGCGCCTGGCGCGTCTTCTCGGCCATGGCCAGGCCGCTGTCGAGCGCGCGCGTGGTGAGCTGGTGCGCCTCTCGCAGGAGCGGCCCGCCTGCGCCAGGCCGGGCCATACAAGGCCAAGCGCACAGACGAGCGCCCAAACGGCCAGAAAGCGCGCAGCCGGCTGGCGCATGGCCAATCAGTTGCCGACCCGGCGGTTGTAGAGCAGTGCCTGGCCGATCGCGTTGGGTACGAAGGCGATCGCCTCGCCAGCAACCGAAAGCACTGTCCCGGCGGCGATCACGCTCACCTGCACGGCCGTGCCGACCGCCACCGATGCGGCCACGGCCAGCTTGCCAGCTACCACCACACTAACGCGCACGCCGTCGGACACGCGCTCCAGCACGTAGACCGTGCCGCGCGCCGTACTTTCGATCGCTCGCACGACCAGGGTCGCACCGGCGGCGGCGAGCAACGCCGAAGCCTGAGCCACGGAGGCGGCGCCCTCGCTGGCCAGAACGACCGAAGCCACCGGCAATGCCGAGATCGCGCTCAAGACCGAGGCGTCGGTCTGGGCATTTGCGGTCGGCGACGCGGCTGTGGCGAGCGCGGCTGCAGCCAACACGGCAAGGTGGGCGCGGCGGGTGATGGGGCTCATGGTTATGGTTACTTGACTACCTGGACCGTGGTCTATTGTGGCTCCCGGCCCTTGCCTTGACTAGAGGGGCATATGAGGAGGCGGTTTGCGCCCGTGTATTTGCCTTGTCGCCGCAGCACCGAGCCAGCCGCTTCACCCACCAGCTGTTCATAGAGAGCCGGCGCAGTCGCGCCTTCGGTGCTGATTACCAGTACGCGCGAGTCGGCGCCCGGAGCAGCGGCGACGGAGTCAGAGGCGCGCAGCGCGATCAGCCCGGCCAGCCCCGCAACGCCCGATTCACCCGCGACCACAGGCATATCACGCAAGCTGCCTGCCGCCAGCAGCCGCATGGCTGCCACGGCATCACCATCCGCTACCGTCATGAACAGGTCGACGCTGGACTCGAGGAAGCGCCAGGCAAGGGGCGACGCTTCACCGCAGGCCAGACCGGCCATCAGCGAATCGACCGAGCCGGTAGCCTGGGCGGCACAACCGGCGCGCGCGCTTTGCAGAAGGCAGTCGGCCTGCTCGGGTTCGACCACGATGAAATGCGGCCGGCGCTCACCGAACATCTCCCAGAAGAAACTTGCCACCCCGGCCGCCAGACCACCGACGCCGCCTTGCAGAAACACATGTGTGAAAGGGCAGGCATCGCTCGGCTCTGCAGCCGCCGGCTCAACAACCTCGGCCGCGATGATTGCGTAGCCCTGCATCACGTCGCGCGGAATCTCCTCGTAGCCCGCATACGACGTGTCGGAAACGACATGCCATTGGTTCGCCTCGGCGAGCCGCCGGGCCTCCGCCACCGAGTCGTCGTAATTGCCGACGACGCGCACTATCGACGCACCAAAGTCGGCGATGGCCTGCTCGCGTTCCCCGCTCACATGCGCGTGCAGCACGATCACACAGGGGCAGCCCACACTGCGCGCGGCCGCGGCCAGCGCGCGGCCGTGGTTGCCGTCGGTGGCGCTGATGACGGTGGTGTCGGCGAGCAGCGCGGCGTGGCGACCGGCGAACAGATCGGCGGCCGCCAGCGTGTGCGCGGCATTCAGCCTTTGCAGCAGCCGCACCAGCGCGATCGGCGCGCCCAGCGCCTTGAAGCTACCCAGCGGCGAGCGCACCGACTCGTCTTTCAGGCGCAGCACGCCGACTCCAAGCTTCTGCGCCAGTTCGGGCAGGTCGATCAAGGGCGTTCTGCCTGCATTCAGGCCGCTCCAGTGGGAAAGCCAGCTGCGGCTCTGCTGCGCCACCTGGACGTTCATGATCGCCTTCAGCTCCGCAGGATAAGCCGTACGCAGCGCGCGCGGATTGGCAAACACGGTCAAGGTCGGTCTCCTTCGCGTCTTTTTTCAGGCCTGGCTGCGTTCGAGCTGGCGCTGGTCGAGCAGTTGTCGCGCCAGCGGCGCCTGCCGCGGCTCGGAGAGCGCAACCGAATACTTTTCGCAGTAGTAGGGGCAGTAGTCCGTCTTGCAACGGCGGATGTCCTGCGGCAGCGAGACATTGCCGCGCAGGATGCTGCCATAGGACACCGGCGAGCCGCAGCGCAGCACCTGGCCGTACTCATCGATCTGCACGAAGCGCGGGCCGGCGGCGCACCAGCGCCCGCGGTAATCGGCAGGCACCATCTGCGTCTCTTCCTCGAACAGGTTGATGGTCGGCGCTTCGCCCAGGCGCTGGCGCAAGGCGGTGGACGCGCAGCGTGCCCTGGAAATCAGGTGGGTCATGAGCGCGCGCTCCGAATGCGTGTAGGCGCGCGGATAGACCCGGCCCCGGTAGCTGTCGCGCAGCGCCTTCGGAAAAACCACCAGCCCCCGCGCGGCCAGCGTGTCCATGATGCCTTCCAGGCGCGGCAGCACGGCCGGGTCCACCACCTGAGACACCATCACGTTGAAGCCCAGGCCTTGCAGGCGCAGCGCGCGCGTGATGAAGTCTTCCAGCCCGCCGCGCGCGCTGCGTTCGTCGTGGTGCAGCGAGGCGTTGATGTAGTGCACTCGCGCGGGGTCCACCGCGTCGGCAAATGCATCGATGCCGCGGTGCGACAGGTTGGAATTAAGCGAGAGGTAGTGGTCCTGCGCGAGCAGTCTCGCAATGGCCACGAAATCCGGATGGACGGCCGGCTCGCCGCCGCTCATGTGCAGCAGCCAGGTCTTGCCGGTACGCGCAAAGCCGTCACGCCACTGTTCGGGCGTACCGTGGCGCTGGATCTTTGCGCCCAGCAGCTTGGGATCGATGAAGCAGTACGGGCAGCGGAAATTGCAGGAAAGCAGCAGCATCCAGTCGGCTTCGATGTCGTAGTGCATGCGACGATGTTCGCCGTGCGCGAGCGGAACGTCAAATTCGCAGATGGACGGCAGCAAGCGGAGCGCCTCCGATCGCGCATGAAGGGTTTCGATTGGTCGCACATTGACTTTCAATTAGACGAAGATTGACTTTTATTTGGACGCCGCTTCATTTACAATTGGCCAGCATGTCCGAAGCCCTGTTTCATGCCCGATGCATACAGCCCCGACTGTCCGAGGCTCTGGGTGACTCACCCGTTGTGCTGGTACACGGACCTCGCCAATGCGGCAAGACCACCCTCGCACGTGCCGTGGGCGATGCGGCGGGGTTTGCCTACCTCAGCTTCGACAACGATGTACTGCGCGCATCCGCGCAGACCGACCCCATGGGCTTCGTGGCCGATCTGCCGGGCAAGACCGTGCTCGACGAGATCCAGCGGGTGCCGGAACTGTTCACGGCGCTAAAAGCCGCTATCGACCGTGATCGCAAGCCCGGCCGATTCATTCTCACGGGTTCGGCGAATGTGCTGCTGCTGCCCAAGCTGGCCGATTCACTGGCCGGCCGAATGGAAATCCTGCGACTGCATCCGCTCGCACAGGCGGAGCTGGCGGCAAGACCGCCCGACTTTCTCACTTTGCTGTTCCGCGAGGGATTCACAGGCAAGCCCAAGGCCCGCCTGGGCGCGGAGCTGGCGCAGCGCATCGCCGCCGGCGGCTACCCTGCGGCACTGGCGCGGCCCGCGACCCGGCGCCGAGCGGTGTGGTATCGGGACTACGTCGAGACGCTGGTGCAACGGGACGTACGCGACCTGGCACAAATCAACTCACTCGATGCACTGCCCCGCCTGCTGAGCTTGGCCGCGGGCCAGACGGCGCAGCTACTGAATGTGTCGGACCTGGCTGCCCCCTTCCAGCTGAGCCGGCCGACGATACGCGACTATGTCACGCTGCTCGCGCGCATATTCCTGCTCGAAGAACTGCCGCCGTGGCACACCAACCGCCTGAGCCGCCTCATCAAGACACCGAAGATGCACTTCTGCGACACCGGCCTCGCCTGCGCCCTGCTCGGTGTGGATGCGGATGCGCTAGCCGCCGACCGGCCCATGATGGGGCCACTGCTCGAAACCTTCGTCTTCCAGGAACTGCGCAAACAAGCCAGTTGGCATGACGAGCCGATTGCCTTCCACCATTTTCGCGACAAGGAAGGCGTGGAGGTTGATATCGTTCTCGAAGGAAGCCGGCAACGCGTCGCGGGCATCGAGATCAAGGCCTCGGCAACAGTGACCGCAGCCGACTTCAAGGGCCTACGCAAACTGCAGGCCGCCACAGGCGCGCGCTTTGCGAGCGGCGTGGTGTTGTACGACGGAGAAGCGACCGCGCCCTTTGGCGACAAGATGTTTGCCGTGCCGATTCGCCGGTTGTGGGAAGCGGCATGAAGGGCGGGAAACTTCATGGCTCCCCTGCGTTGGACAGATCAACGTCTAGGCCCAAAAAGTCGCACACATTGCTTGCGAGTTGGTAGGACGTTGCCGGTGCCATTTCATTCGCTCAGCAGCCCACTCTCGCGAGGCAGGCCAGAGTTTCTCTCATTCGCCAACTCCCGCCCCGTCAGCGACGAACTTTGCATCATCCGGCCTTTTGCGGCGCCCGGCAGTTCGGCCCATCAGGTACTTGGACTTAAGATTGGAGACCAAGACACGCCTTTGAGGTCGATTTTCCTAGCGGTCGCGGAAATAATTGCAAGAATGTCAACCATGTCGATACCCAAAAGCAGCAACAAAATTGCCAGTCTTAGCGAGATGAAGATGCTGATATCTCCCCATGGGGTCATAGGATTGAGGGACTATGTATCTAGCAAGGCAGAAGCTTGCGAGCCTTTTGATGTCGCAGTTGTCAGCGGTGATCATGCCAACTGCGACTCCTTGCCGTTGAGGTACGGCATACATTTTCAAAGCGATGCAGTGATTACATTGAAAAGAGTAGAAATATCTCGTAAACCACAGTTCAAGCAAGATCGCGTGGCGCTGGATGCTTACTTTAATGATTCAGCAGGTAATGAACAGTTTGGGCACTTCATTATTGGTGAGCGAAGTGGCTTCAATAAGCCAGTATTGGTTACGGTATGGAGTCATGATGCCAATACTGAAGAGCATCTTTCGGACGTCATGTCTAGCCTGCGAAAGCGTGGGGTACTTTCACCGGCTGCCTTGAAAGAATTGCACCCAAAATATCTAAATGGATCGCTCCGGACCCATGATGACTTGGTTTTGCTCTTGGCAACTAGAATGAGCATGGAGCAAGTCAAGCAGATGAAGGAAGTGGTCGCCAACTCCGTTAAGTTGACAAACGAGGTAATAGCAGAGCGAGACGCTGCATTGACCCAAGCTACTCAAGTAACAGAGAGGCTAAAAATAGTCACCGTCGAAAAAGACCAAGCGTTAGAAGAAATCCGCAAGAAGGATCAAGAAATTGCGCGACTGCAGCGCCAGTCGCTTATGGTTCCTGATCGTAGTGTAGTAGTTACTCCTTCAAATGTGGCAACGATTGTCGATGTAACCGAGAGCGTACAAGGACGCAATAACCAACGAGCGATCATTTTGCATATGAGTGATGGTACGAGTCGCGCCAATAACTGGGAACGTGACTACGATTCAAGGCTTAAGTTGGCTCTGGCTCTAAAAGGGCGACAAGTTAGAACTGATGTTTGGAATAGACCTGATACAAATTACAAATGGAAAAATTGGTTTAAGAATATTTATGTGGTCTAAGTGGTTGGATTAGTGACGACTCAATGAAGGCCAATCGCATGGGCCGGCGCAGCGGGCCACGAGTGCGCTACGGCCAAGCGCGCGGATCAGGCCTTGGCCTCATCGTGTGCCTGCGCCGCACCGCCGTGTGCAGGCTGAGGCCGTTGATGTCGGCGCATAGGGGCTGGTGCGGTGCGGGCTCGGCCAATAGGGTAAGCGGGAGTGTTTCAAGGTTCCGGCACTCCTATAATCACGATGCTCCGCCGGAATCTGATTGCGATCTTGATCTGACTCCGCACGGTTCTTGGCCCCGATTAAAAACCGTCATTCAGTTATCAGCTTTTTTGCTCACCGTCGCAGTCCCTTGGACCGGCTAATTTTTTCGTTGAGTCGGTCTTTCGAGTTCGAAGATGGCGGCGCAGCCGGCAGCGCATCTGGTATTGTCGTCGTCGGCAAATCTGGCAACACGGGAGCCGGCTTTGAGAATGCCACGTAATAGAAAGCTTCTTTTGCCCGAGTTACTGCGACATACTCCAGTCGTGGATCTTCAGCCAGCATCTTTCGATCCATGTCGCTTGATTGCACTAACGCTGCAAAGTCAGCTTCCCCGCCTTTGGCGCCCCAAATAGTCTGAAGTCTCAGATTCGACACATCGCCACCCACCAGCTCGTTGGAGGCGAAGTGGTCTATCGAATTATGGCGCAGCAGGTCGGAGAATTTTTTTAGCGTTGCATGGGTGGCAAACATCACCAGAAAAGACTTCTCACTTTGAGTGCTCCTCAGCTTCGCAGCTACTTTCAACAATTCTGACTCGCTTTCAAGGTAGGAAACTTCACCCTCAGGTCCGGACTGCTTTGGGCTCCATATCTTTTCTTTGCGGTAAGGGAATCGACGACTCAATCTATGCACCAAGGGTGATAAGGACGCATGGACGGAAGGCGGCACACGTCTTGATATAAGGAGAACCTTATCGATCTGGTTGGATGGCAGTGCAACAAACTCTCTTGCTCTCGCACCAAACGATTCACAAATCGCTTGGTCGTCGTCGCCAGCGATGTACGTCGCCTTCGCTCGTGAAATTAATACCTTTACCATGTCCCATTGAACTGGCGTCAGATCCTGCGCCTCGTCCACAATCAGCAGTTCAAATCGCGGGAGATTCTCACTTTGCTCGACCGCTCGTTCCAACATATCGGCATAGTCAATGGCACCGAGTGATCGCTTGAAGGCTTCAAATCGTTCGTAATACTCCAAAAATATGGAAATTGAGTCGTCAGAAAATGGATACTCCCAAAGTGGATAATTGAGGCCAAGCCACTTGTTCAATGTCCAACGTTGCGACGTCGGCAGTGTACGCAGATAGTCAACAAATGTAAGTTTAATTGCCCGAGCCGTCGAGGCCGCATCCAATATTGGGTGTTTGACCCGTATTACCCTCGATGACTCGTCTCCTTCACGCATCAGAGGGCGTTCGATACGAACATCCCTATCGAACGCAAGGGCGTGTTCTTCAGACAGCAGGTTAACTCTGGTCCGAAGGGACTGATTTGCCAAACTGTGGAGCGTACGAAAGTACGGAAAATCCGATGCGACATCGTACTGCGGGAAAAGTTTAGCCATCCGACCCTTCGCCTCTTCCGTGGCCTTATTAGTAAACGAAAGGAATCCAATTTGATCCGAAGGAACGCCCTGCGCGAGAGCGTCTTGCACCACCTCCAACAGGGTATACGTTTTGCCGGTTCCTGGAGGACCATAAATCTTAGTTACCAGCCCAGCCGAGGCTTCCAAGTTCTTAGAACGCGGCTTTCATCCGATATGTCATTGCCCAACAAATGGGCGGCTGCTTCGTTCCCTTGGTCTGCAGCTCGCTGATACCAATGTGTCGCCTTCATGAGGTTTCTACTGGTGCCCTCACCTTGGTCATAGCGTTTAGCCAGCGCAAATTGCGCTCCGGAGTCTCCCGCTTCAGCTCTTGAAATCAGTTCAGCGAAAGACGTCGCGATTGCCTCAGTCGGGATAGCCAAAGTTTCCCGCGCGCTTGTTCGACCGAGTGGCGGAAAGTTGGAGTTTGTTTTGCTCAAAATTACGTCCTGCGCTTGGTTTGCCGAGACGCGGGATGATGGCACCGGTGGGCGAACTTCCTCAATCGTCGCGAACCACCGCAGAGGGTCCCATCCGGACCAAGTGGTAGTACTGATGTACTTGCCTTTTAGGCTTGCAGCCTTGGCACGCAATGATTCCTGGCCATGTTCACCCAGTTTCTTGCGGCGCTGACCAATATCGGTATGAATGACAAGGTATCCATCTTCCACCGTTACGTCGATCAGTTTCATTGCGGCGGCTCACGGATAAAGCGGCTGTATCCAGGGGACAATGTCGCGAACTCTGTTGAACTGTTGAAGCAGCGATTCCTCATTCGCAATACTACGCGAGTTTGCGTCCCGCATGGCAATGCGCATGCGGCAGGCAGGCCAAGGCAATGTTCCCGCCGAACCGACAGCACAGAGGGGCTGTGGTACAGCGTACGCTGGCGCGAGGTTTTGTAAACCATCCCGCCAGTTCTCGCGCGGCAGTGGACCGCCGTCATCCTCAACTCCAGTCGTCGCCCCCCGCGTTGGCGCCGCCATCGTCCCACGAAGCGTTGTCGGCAATGCCGAAATCGTTGCCGCCCATGTCGTTGGCCGGCTCGGGGCTCCAGTTGCTGGCCAATGGCTGGGGTGTCGCGGTATTGCCGCCGCGGTCACCATCGGTGAAGTGGTGCATCAGCGCCTGCCCGGCCACAATGCCGGCGCCAACTGCCGCGCCGGTTGCCAGGCCACCCATGATGCCCGCGCCGATGCCGCCGCCGGCAGCAGGCGCCGGAGCCGCTCCATAGCCAGGGGCCGTGCCATATGCGGGGCCGGCCATCGGGCCCGTGGGGGCCCGGCCAAAACCCTGCGGCTGCAGGCCGGGGCTGGCGCCGTAGCCGGCGTAAGCGCCAGCAGGAGCCATGGCTGCTGCGTTGCGTTGGCGCATGAAACGCGTTGCAAAAAGAATAAAAGCTACCAGTGCGGCACCACCCAGCAGTAAGGCCCACGGTGGGCCGCTTTCGGGGGTGCGCAGTTTCACCGTCGCTGGCTGGACGGACCGGCCGGATGGGGTGGACTGCAACGATGTGCGCGGCGTGGCGATGACGGCCCGGAGTTTTTCAACCGCTTCGGGCTTGGCAAACGCGAGCCCGGGCTGCAGGCGCTCGGCGGTACGCAACTCGGTGTCGGCTTTGGACACCATGCCCTGTTTGGCCAGCAGTTCGGCCTGCACATAGTGGGCCTTGGCGCTGTTGGGATGCTCCTTGAGCACCTGGTCCATCATGATTTGCGCCTCGATATAGCGCCCGCCTTCCGCAGCCTGGTAAATCTCGTGCGTGGAGGGCTCTGAGGCGGCGGCCGCAGGCAGCGCGCCCAGCACGGTGATGGCGGCCAGGGACAGAATCAGCAGAAATTTCTTGAACATGGATCGTGTCCTCCTAGAAAAAACACATAACCCGCAAATGGGGGTGGTGGGTGCGCAATACAAGCGCATGGCCGGGCGAAAGGTTTTCATCGCGTATGAAAACGGGTTGTCAGCGTGAACACCTCGGTGGCGGCACGCAGGATTTCCAGGTGCCGCCAGGTCACCGCATGGTGAAACGAGCCCGGGTAGGGGTCATACGCAGCAAGCACCACGCCCGGCCGGGCGAAACAGGCATAAAAATCGGTATGGCCGTCCGTGATGTCCTGCCCGGCGATGCCCGGCAGCCAGATGATCCTGGTCAGCCCCAGCAATGGTTTGAGCGCCGCCTCCGCAGCGGCCTTACCAAGACCCGGGTTGCGGTTGTTGTTGAGCACACAGCTCTCGGTGATGATGGTACCAGCCCGCTATCGCGCATCCACAGATCGTCGAGCGGACAGGGCAAGAGGGTGACGCCGGGGCCCAGCAATTCGCGCGCCAGCTGCTTTTCATTTTCGCGCACCAGCATCGTGACCGGCTCGTAGCGGACGATCACAGCCAGGTTGCGCTACACCTCGGCGTGCAGCTTTTTGCCCCATACCTCACGGCTGGCGCCAAAGCCCTCCAGGTCCGCTTGTGGGGCTCGGCTTCTTCCGGCATACGCCAGGCCATTTTTGTATCGACTGAAGCTGCCAACGAGACCGTCCAGGGTTGTGCGCTGGAAGCCGCCGCCTGCAAAAAAGTACGTCGCAACTGCATCAACATATTGTGCACGGGGCGGCAGGTGGCCAGATTCACCAGCAGTGGCTCCGTTGCCCGGGCCAGGGCGGACGCGAGGTGCTGCCGCGTGCCAGGCGAGCCCCGGACGGAGTGAAGTTCAATCCTTTTAATACTCAAACACCGATCGACTTGCCGCTGTAAGGTGTTCCTCTCCCAACCGACAGACAAGCGGCAGATCAACCTTGCGACTTGCCCCACGTCCCTGCCAAAGTCATCCGCAAGGAAGTTTGGCGTGAATAAGCCAGGGCAAACCTCAGACCAACCCGCAGCACCACAACATGAGCAAGTGCATAGACCCGGCGTTGTTGACGCCACGCCAGGCGCCAGGGCAAGAACCGCTGGCCACGATGCGTGAGGCCATGCAGCGCACCGGGCAATGGCAACCGCAGCAGATGGCCGGGCGGCGTTGGCCGGTGGCCTGTGTATCGCTGGAAATAACCCAGCGCTGCAACCTCGATTGCACGCTTTGTTATCTCAGCGAGTCGGCCGAGGCCGTGCGCGATTTTCCAATCGACGAGATCTTTCGGCGTATCGACCTGATCGTGCAGCATTACGGGCCGGGTACCGACGTCCAGGTATCTGGAGGCGAACCCACGCTGCGGCGGCGCTATGAACTGGTGGCCATCGTGCGCCAGGTCGCGGACCGAGGCCTGCGTCCTTGCCTGCTGACCAACGGCATCAAAGCCAGTCGCAGCCTGCTGACTGAACTGTGCGAGGCCGGCCTGACGGATGTCGCCTTTCATGTAGACACCACCCAGCAGCGCGCGGGTTACACATCCGAGTCCGAACTTCACCCGCTGCGCCGGGAATACATCGAACGCGCGCGCGGTCTGCCGATCAGCGTATTCTTCAATACCACGGTCCACGCTGGCAATTTCGACGACGTAGCCATGTTGTCGGCCTTCTTCGTCGCCCATGCCGATGTGGTGCGCTTCGCGTCCTTTCAGTTGCAGGCCGATACCGGGCGCGGGGTGCTGGGTGCTCGCGCCGGGCTGATTGGAAACGACACGGTGGCCCGCCGCCTGCAACAGGGCACCGGCGTCGAGGCCCTGGGGTTCAATGTCCTGGCAGCCGGCCACCACGATTGCAACCGTAGCGCCGTGCTGCTGGTGGTGAACGGCCGCGCGCACGATGCATTCGCCGACAGTGCTTTCGTACAGCGCTTCATGCGCGACACCGCAGAAGTCCGGATCGACCGGGGCACGCCATGGCGTTCGGTGCGTTCGCTGCTGGTGGCCGGCCTGGCGCGACCGGCGCTGGCTGCGGCCGCCGTGGCATGGGGCTTGAAACTCGTGTGGCGCCTGCGCCGCGACCTGATTGCCGGCCGCGGGCGCATGCACAAGCTGACCTTGTTCACGCACAATTTCATGGACGCATGTGCGCTGGACGCGCAACGCATAGACGCCTGCGTCTTCATGGCCATCACGCAGGACGGCCCCCTGAGCATGTGCGCCTACAACGCACAACGCGACAGCTACCTGCTGCGTCCGCTGAAGACCGCGGACGGCATCTGGCAGCCGTTGCGCGAGGGCCATGCCGGCGCCTTGACGGTGGCGTCCCAAGCCACCAAGGACATTCCGATCAAATGGCTCAAGGGCAAACCGCGTGCCGCAGCCCTTGTCGCGCGTCAACAGGCCGCTTCGCAATTGGAAAACGCAGGGTGAACATGCGCCGCCTATTTCAACTGATCCTCCTGTCGATCCTGCTGTCCGCACTGGCTGGGTGTTCCACTCTGGTTGCCACACCGACGGTGGCGCCCCCCACGGCGCAGGCGGCGCAGCTGGCCTGGGAGCAGGTGCTGGCCCAGCATGTCAACGATCGGGGCGAGGTGGACTTCGAGGCACTGGCGCGCTCGCCGCACGATCTCGAACTCTATGTGCGCCACGTCGCCGATACCCCGCTGGATTCGCTGGCCGATGGGCCAGTGCGCCTGGCCCACATGATCAATGCCTACAACGCGCTGTCGATGTACAACGTGGTGCAGAGCGGCATTCCCGCGACCCATGCCGGTTTGGCAAAGATCCGCTTCTTTGTGCAACGCAAGTTCGACATCGGTGGCAAGCTGCTGTCTTTGTACGAATTCGAGAACGACGTGATCCGTCCCACCACCCGCGCGCGCAACGATCCGCGGGTGCACTTTGCACTGAACTGTTCCGCGGTTTCTTGCCCCGTGTTGCCACGACGGCCGTTTTCGGCGGAAACGCTCGATACCGAACTGGAACGCGAGACCCGCGCCTTCTTCGCGCTGCCGCAGAACCATCGTATCGATCCGGTCGCCCGGACCGTGTGGCTCAGCGAACTGCTGGACTTCTATCCACAGGATTTCGTTCCGGCGCCCGCCCCCAGCCTGCTGGCCTACGCCAACCGGTATGCGCCGCAACCGGCGCCGATGGACTATCAAGTGCGGTTCACGCCTTACGACTGGACCGTCGCCAACAGCCGGCGCTCCAGATGAAACCTGCCACCGCCCCACCCGCCGTCCTCTACCTCCTTGCAGCGGAGCCGTCACGCCAGGCGGTGCGCGCCGCCCTGATGGCGATGAACGTCCTGCCGATGGAGGCGGCCGCTGGTATTGTCGGCCTGCTCCAGTTGCGTGACGCGCTGGCTGCTCATCCCGAATGGATGGCCATTGTGGATTTGCAGGCCCAGGCACCTCCGCACCACCCGCTGGCGCTTGTCAGCCTGGTGCAGGATCAGGACGTACGGGCGCGCATTGTCCTGGCCAGGGGCAATGCTGGCCCGGTGTGGGACGCAGATCGCAATTGGATCCGCGGGTTGGGCTTTTGTGATCTGGTGGCGGATGTGGATTGCACGGCTCTGCTCGCAGATGCGGCATGTGTGCTCGAACATATCGCCCATCACACCGGCGCCGGCCTGGCCATGGCGCCCAGGCTGCGACAGTATTTCAGCGCCATGCAGGTCAAGCCGGACTCCGCCACGCCGCGCGCACTCATCCGCCGGCTGACAAATGGCAGCGCCGAACAGTTGTGCGCCGCCTTGGCCCAGGGCGCGGACACTGCCGACCGCAAACACAACACCACTTTGTACCCGGCATGTTTCATTGCCAGGGACGCCGTAGGCTGGATCTCCGGGCGGTATGGTGTCACGCGGCCAAACGCCGTAGCGCTCGGTCAGGCTTTGCAGTCGCTGGGCATGGTTCACCATGTGGTGCATGAACAGGCGTTTGCCGACGCGCACCTGTTCTTTCGCACCGCATGGCTCCCAGAAGCCGGGCATCTGCTGCCGGGGGCGGTACTCCACCACTTGCAGGGCGCCAAAGGTGTGGCCGTGCGCGACCGCAGCTACCGCGCGCGCACCTTCGCTGCCTGCTTTGTGGGCTCCGAGGCAGTGGACCAGATCAATGCCTGGACCGCCCTGCCCCGCCACGCCTGTGAGACTGTCCTTAACCGATTGCATCGTTTTGGGATGGTCGAACACGTGACCGGCGAACACCCGGTGCGGGATGGCAATTTCTATTACCGGTTCACTGACGGGTTGACGCGTTTCGATGCTTCGTAGAAGTTTCTTGCGGGTGCGGAGCGAGGATGGATATGCGAGCGGCGTCCGGGTTGGAGGCCACGCTCGCGCCGATCACTCAGCTGGCGGAGTGCAAACCCGCACTGTTGCCTTCGGGGTCCAGCAGCAGGCCAAAATTGCCCATGCCTTCCTTGATGAAGGTCTTTGGATGCAGAATTCGGCCGCCAGCCTTCTCCGCGCGGGATAGCGCCGCGCCAGCGCCTCAGCCTGGAATCACGGGCTCCACCAGGCAGGCCAGCTGCGCCAGCGACTCCTGCCATCCCAGGTAACACATCTCGGCAGGAATGACCGCCGGTATGCCCGTCTGGACGATGTCCACCTCGGTGCCGCAGGACACGGGCTTGAGTTCCACCGTGGTCTCCATCTCGCCGTGCATGTGGGGATCGTCGAACTTGTCGGAGTAGCGGATGCGCGCATGCGGCACCAGCTCGCGGTACTCGCCGCCGAAGGCGTGGCTGTGCCCTGAAGAGAAATTGGTGAACGACATGCGAAAGCTGCCTCCCGGCATAGCGTCCATATGGTGCACCTTGCAGGTGAAGCCGTAGGGCGGGAGCCATTTGGCCATCGCGTCGGCGTCGAGAAATGCGCGGTAGATGCGCTCCGGGCTGGCGCGCAGCACACGGTGAAGCCGGACAGTGCCTGTAGACATGGTATTGCCTTCTTTCGTTGTTGGTGGATGAATTTTGGCGCGTGCGGTAGGCTATCTACCCGATGGCGTTGCGGACATGTCCATCCACATCGCACCTCATACGTGACCGTCGGGATCGGCGAAGTCACGGCCGTACATGGACCCATGGTCTTCGATCGGCTTGCTCAAAACCGGCGCGTGGTTTCCACCGCAAGATCGCGCACCGGCCGCACTTCGATGCTGCCGTATTTCGCCGGCGGGATCTGCGACGCGATGTGGGCAGCCTCGTTCAGGTCCTTTGCATCGACCAGGTAAAAACCAGCCAGCATCTCCTTGGTCTCGGCGAATGGGCCATCGGTCATCGTAATCTGGCCGTTGCGCACGCGTACCGTGGTGGCGCTATCGACCGGGTGCAGGGGCTCGGCCGACAGCAATCGGCCGCTCTGGTGCAAACCCTCGGCAAAGTCGAAACAATGCGCGTCGGGGCAGGCGTCCCAGTTGTCCTTGGAGAGATAGACAAGGCAGAGGTATTTCATGGGTAGTCCGTATCAATGGGAAAAGGCGCGCCGATGCAGCCTGCCATTGTCATTCTCAGATCGGGATCAATTCACCGTTCACTATCCAGGGCGTGCCGAATTTGTCGACCAGCATGCCCCAGGCCCTGGACCAGAACGCCGCTTGCATCGGCATTGTCACGGTGCCGCCCTCGGCGAGCGCTTCGAAGGCACGCGTGGCCTCGACGACGGTGTCGTAGTTGAGTGTCAGCGACATACCCTTGATGCCTTCATAGGGCATGGAGGAGGGGCAGTCGCCGGCCATCAGCATGCCGCCGCCCGGGAGGGCGAGGCAGGCGTGCAGGATGCGGTTGTGCGTTTCCGGTGGGCAGTGCGCTGCCATGGGCGATTCGCCAGTGGTCAGCAGCGTCTGCAGACTGGATTCGAGAGCGGTCTCGTAAAAGCGCATGGCGTCGGCGCAGTTGCCGTTGAAGGCGAGGTAGGCTATGGGATGCGGCATGGTGTGTCCTGCGGTGTTTTGGCGGCTGGCGGGGCGTCACGCGTCAAGCATCATCTCAAAGCCGCCGAAGATCATCCGCTTGCCGTCGAACGGCATGTCGACCGACTGCAGCCGCACATCGCTCATCACCTTGGCCATGCCGGCATCGCGCACCTGGCGCGACGGCCAGACGATCCACGAGAACACCACGGTTTCATGCGGCTCGCGCTTGACCGCCATCGGGAACGAGGTCAGCTTGCCATCGGGCACGTCGTCGCCCCAGCAGTCCACCACCTGCAGCGCGCCGTGCTCCTTGAAGATGGTGGCGGCGATGCGGGCATGGTCGAGGTACTTCTGCTTGCTGGCAGTGGGAACGGGAATTACACATCCGTCGATGTATTGCATGGTCGTGCTCCTGATAAACGTGGTTGAAAAGTGGTCCTGTACTGCTTAGTCGAACTGCACCGTGCCGAATCGACAGTGTTCGAGAAAAAAGTTTGCCGCCCGGAAAGCACCTCGCCAGCGGGTATCTGGGAGTCACCCCAATGCGGCCAGGCGCTTGCGCAAAAAGCGTTTTTCCGGCTCCTGCTGCGCCAGTTCCAGCGCCCGCTGGTAGGCGGCCCGTGCTTCGGCAGGTCGCGCAAGGCGGCGCAGCATGTCGGCTTGCGCGGCGTGGGCGAGGTGGTAGTTTGCCAGCTCGCCCTGTGCCAGCAAGGTGTCGATCAGCGCCAGGCCGGCCGCCGGCCCGTCGCGCATGGCGACTGCCACGGCGCGGTTCAGGTGCACCACGGGTGAGCCATCGCGCTGCAGCAGGGCATCGTACAAACCGGTGATTTGCGGCCAATCGGTGGCCCCCGTTTCACGGGCCTCGGAATGCACTGCCGAAATCGCCGCCTGCAAGGCATACGCGCCAAAGCGTGGCAAACCCAGTGCGTGCTCGGCCAGCGCGCAACCCTCGGTAATGTTGCTGGTGTTCCACAGGCTGCGATCCTGCTCATCGAGCGGCACCAGATCGCCGCGCGCGTCGGTGCGCGCTGCACGGCGCGACTCATGTAGCAGCATCAGGGCGAGCAGACCGCAGACTTCCGCCTCCGGCAGCAGGTCGTGCAGCAGTCGCGCGAGGCGGATCGCTTCATCACTGAGCTCGCTGCGCGTCACCGTCGCGCCCGAGGACGCGGAATACCCTTCGTTGAAGACCAGATAGACCACACGCAGCACGCTGGCGAGGCGCGCCGGCAGTTCGTCACGCTCGGGCACCTGGTAGGGAATGCGTGCCGTACGAATTTTCGTCTTGGCGCGCACGATACGCTGCGCCAGAGTGGGGGCTGGCAACAGGAACGAACGCGCAATTTCTTCGGTGGTGAGGCCGCACACTTCGCGCAGGGTCAGCGCGATTTGCGCCTCGACGGCCAGGCCCGGATGGCAGCAGGTGAAGATCAGGCGCAGGCGGTCGTCTTCGAGCAGGTCCTGCCCGGCATCGGACGCCGCAGGGTCGGCAATCGCCTCTGCCTCCTCGGCCACCTCGTCCCAGGCGGTGAAGCGCTTTTGCCGGCGCAGGTTGTCGATGGCCTTGAAGCGCCCCGCCGACACCAGCCACGCTGCGGGATTGGCAGGGATGCCCTGGGTGGGCCATTGCTCCAGCGCAGCGCGAAACGCTTCATGCAAGGCGTCTTCGGCCAGGTCGAAGTCGCCGAGCAGGCGGATCAGCGTTGCCAGCACGCGGCGCGACTCGTGCCGGTAGATGTCGCTCAATTCGCGGCCGGCTGCTTGCGGCGGCCGCAATTCATCGCCCATCGTGCCCTCCATCAGCCGGCGCCGGCGGCCTGCTGCGCAGCGCGCTCCAGACCTGCGAGCAGGTCGTGTGGCGCATGGGGCAACCAGCCCGCGTTGGCACGGATCGCAAAGCGCTGCCCTTGCGGCTCGGGCAGCGCCAGGCCCTGCTGGCGCGCGCATGCGCGCAGGCGTACGGGGTCCAGCGTGCCAGCGTCGAGCCATGCGGTGTTGGTGGGCTCGTTGCCGACCGGTGACAGCGTAAACCGGCCACGGCGCGCCAGCAGTTCGCAAAACGCGTCGAAGTGCGCGAGCACGCGGGGCCAGCAGTCGAGCCGCTCGTCCAGGTGCGCCAGCACCATCACCGCCAGCGGCCAGAGCTGCGGCAAGGCGCCACCCATGCGACGGCGGTCGTGGTCGATGCCGTCCAGCAGGCTGGCGGGCCCCGCCAGCGCAGCACCAAACGGCAGGCCGAGCATTTTCCACAAGGACAGGTACACGGTGTCGAACGGGGCTGCAAAAGCATCGATGCTGCGCGCTGCCGACGCCGCGGCGATGGGCAGGCGGGCGCCATCGAGGTGCAGGGCCACGCCCTGTGCCCGGACCTGTGCCGTAACGCGGTCGAGTTCCGCCAGCGGAAACATGGCGTTCGAATAGCGGCGTACCGGCGTCTCGATCACCACGGCACCCACGCCCTGGCGCACCTTGCCCACGTGTGATGCCCGGATCACCTGCAGCGCCGCATC
>JANNDB010000700.1:0-1855 GCA_031387285.1 Betaproteobacteria bacterium
TATCCTTCTGGCTGCGGCTTTTCATCATGCGCTCTGGCCCTGTGGCCCACACAACCAGAAGGATATTCGCGATTCGCGATGCACAGCGAATTGCAATCAATGGCCCTGCACGGCATGCGGAATCCGCCTGTCCGGCCTTGCGCTGCGTACGCCGCGCCGCACGCCCTGGCTGGCCACCCGCGCAAACGCGGCGGGGGGCTGGGCGTACGCTTGGTTGACACCTGTGGCAAGCGCCTGGTCCACACCGACGCGGCGCGCGTGCTGGTCGAAGGTGCCGAGGAAGTGTTCAGCGCATTCGAGCGATGCGAAAATACGCTCAAGGCGGTGCGCGTGGGTGCGCCTGCGCGCGAGCACATGTGACAGCTTCCCTGAGTCACCCTGTAGGCGCGCGCCAGCGTGCGTGCGCATGCAACTGCGTTGCGCTGCAGTTGCGGATTGGCTGTTGTTGAGGCGCGTTAGGAGGTTCCGATGTTCGCTGGGCATGTCGGCGCGGCACTGGCCATTAGCCAGGCTGAGAAGCGCTCAAACGTCGGTGTGTTCGTCCTGGCCGCGCTGCTGCTCGACGTGGTTTTGTGGCTACTCATCCTTGCGGGTTATGAGTCCGTGACGATTCCGGCAGCATTCGTGCACACCCACCAGCCCGAATTTGTTTTCCCCTATTCACATGGGCTGGTGGCCAGCCTGTGCTGGTCCTTCCTGGCGGGCGCGCTGGCGTACGCCGCTTGTCCGCTGCCACGCGCGGCTCAGCTGCGCAAGGCAGGCTTGGTTGCCGCCGCTGTTTTTTCGCACTGGGTGCTTGATGTGCTGGTGCATGTTCCCGAGTTGCCCTTGCTTGGCGCTGCATCCCCCAGGCTCGGCCTGGGTTTGTGGAACCATTTGCCGCTTGCCCTCGCCGTCGAGGCGCTGCTCGTGATCGGGGGCGTCTGGCTGTTCTGGGCTGGGTCCGGAGTGTCGAAAGCCCGCAAGGCGATTCTGGCCGGCCTCACGCTGCTGCTCCTGGCATTCACCATCGCAGGTATGACCATTGCGCCCGCGCCGCCTTCGGCAACGGTGATGGCGGCCAGTTCGCTGCTGACCATACTAGTCGTCTGCGGCCTGTTTGCATGGTTGGGACGCGGCGCCCCTGAATCTTCTACCTGACCCTTGGCCCAGGCCTTAACATGTCCGACGCGCAGACCCAAACCAAGGAGAGACCCGATGAACTTTCAGGACGCGATCCGGACCTGCCTCACGAAGTACGCAGATTTCAGCGGCCGGGCGACGCGTCCTGAGTACTGGTGGTTCGTCCTTTTTGTGGTGCTCGGGGGAATCCTGCTCTCCCTCATCAGTTCGATTCTGGGCGGCATTTTTTCATTGGCGACACTGCTTCCCTCCCTGGCGGCGGCGACACGGCGGCTGCACGATACGCAGCGCAGTGGCTGGTGGCAATTGATCGGTTTGGTGCCGGTGATCGGCGTCATCGTCCTGCTGGTCTTCCTGGCGCAGGAAGGCAAGCCTGCCTAGCCGCGCTCACATCGAGCGTGTTGGAAAGGAGCAAAGTCCTGTACGCGAGCAAGGCAATGCTGACACTGTCACCAAGACGATCAAGTCGACCGTCCCCTTCGAGTCCTTCCTGCCAGCGTGCCGATGGCAGGCAGTGGCGAATGCGTCAGGCGGCCGTCACCGCAATGTTCTTGAACTGCCCCGTGGCGATCTTCTTTTGCCACTCCGCCGGCCCGGTGATATGGGCGCTGGTGCCTCCCGCGTCCACCGCAACGGTGACAGGCATGTCGCTCACATCGAACTCGTAGATCGCTTCCATGCCCAGGTCCGCGAAGCCGACCACCTTGGCGGTCTTGATGGCCTTGCTCACCAG
>JANNDB010000721.1:0-3155 GCA_031387285.1 Betaproteobacteria bacterium
ACGCCGCCTTCGCCCTGGATCGCTTCAAAAAAGACTGCCACTACGTTCGGGTTGTTGTCAGTGGCCCTGCGAAGGGCCGCCATGTCGTTCATCGGGACGCGGATGAACCCTTCCACCAGCGGCCCGAACCCGGCCTGCACCTTGGGGTTCCCGGTGGCGCTCAGGGTGGCAATGCTGCGGCCGTGGAAAGCGTTCTCGTACACCACGATCTCGGGTTTGCTGATGCCCTTGTCATGGCCGAACTTGCGCGCCAGCTTCAGCGCTGCCTCATTCGCCTCCAACCCGGTGGAGCAGAAAAACACCTTGCTCATGCCGGAGAGGCGCACCAGATGCTCGGCCAGCACTTCCTGGTTGGGCACGTGGTAATAGTTGGAGCTGTGGATGATCTTGGCGATCTGGTCCTGCAGCGCAGGCACCAACTTGGGGTGGTTGTGGCCCAGCGTGTTCA
The DNA here is from genome assembly GCA_031387285.1 of Betaproteobacteria bacterium. Classification (GTDB taxonomy): domain Bacteria; phylum Pseudomonadota; class Gammaproteobacteria; order Burkholderiales; family Burkholderiaceae_C; genus CAISIP01. The sequence goes on from JANNDB010000721.1 coordinate 449, forward strand.
CGGCGATGCCACCCAGGGCGTCCAGGTACTCGCGGCCATTCACGTCCCAGACGCGGCAGCCCTGCCCGTGCGAGAGGGCGATCGGCACGCGGGCGTAGGTGTTCATCACGTGCGGCGAGGCGGCTTCGATGAAGGGGTGGAGTGCGGCGTTCATGCGGGATTCCATTTTCAAACGGGCGGCCCCAAGGGCCACGGGTTTTGATTCTATGGCGAGCCTTTGGGGACATCGGTGAGAGATTTGCATCAAGCTGATGCGCCGGCGCCACCCTGTGCCCGGGTTTGGGCGCGCTTCTTGCCTGTTAGAGTTCAGTGAAGGCGCAATCCCGCCCAACCCGGTCAACGATGAACCCAGAAGCGGTCAAAGAGTTTGTGATTCTTGGCGTCACGCACGATGGCAAGACCTTTCGGCCCACCGACTGGGCGGAACGGCTGGGCGGCGTGATGAGCCAGTTCCGGCCGGGCGGGGCACAACGCGGCAACCATCTGGGCTACTCCCCCTGGTGCCTGCCGTCGGTGCGGGGTGAGACCAAGTGCGTCGTGGTGCACCACGACCTGCGCGAGCACGATGTGCTGGCATGGGATTTTTGTGTGGGTTTTGCGCGCGACAACAACCTGCGTACGGAGACCGGGCGCGAAGCGCGGCGTCCTTGATCAGGCGGGTTTTACTACGCCGCCGGCCCAAAATTTGCAATACCGTGCATGGGCGATGCGGTGACGGGCATCAGCCGGGTTGACTCAGCCAGTGCGGAATTGAACTGGGCCGATGCTGCGCCAACTTCATGTGGTTTGCAACAGCAGTGGTGTCGAGATATTGTCGCGCTGCCGAACCGTTGCCTTGTGTACGCTAGCGTACAGACAGCAAACCTGGCGCTGCTAGATTGGGCCCAGTACATGCGACCCTTCATCCGGTTTCCACCCTTTGTCGCGCCAGCGCGGCGCGCTGGGAAATCGGCCCAGTGACACGACCCGAGCGGGAACGCCTTGAACACCACAGCACCCACATGGCAGGCCAGCACTCTTGCGGTCTTGTGCGCCGGGCTCATGCTGGGCGCGCCCACGGCGATGGGCCAGACCCTGAACGCGGACGACGCGTCAGGCGACCCCGATCCGCAGGCGCCAAACGGCGCGACCGGGGATGCGCTGCCGCCGATGCAGAGTGCCCTGTGGTTGCCGGAGTTGCCGTGGCGTGGAGAACCCAGGCTGCGCGTCCCCGAGGCGCTACTGGCGCAGACCCGGGACCCGGCCGCGACAACACCACCGGGAACCGCCGGCGCGGCCGCCAGGGCCGAATTCGGCGCCAACAGAAGTTATGGGGTACCGGCCCTTGAGATTCTGGGCTTCGACTTCCTGCTCAACCGCTACAACCGGCGCTTCAGCGGCAGCAGCGACTACGACGTCACCGCGTCGTCGATCCGGCGCAACCTTCACCGCAGATGGACCGCGGACAACGATCCCTACCAGGTCAACCAGTTTGCGCACCCGTACCAGGGGTCGATGTACCACGGATTCGCGCGCTCGGCCGGGCTGGGCTACTGGGAGGCGTCGGCCTATACCTTTGCCGGCAGCATGGCGTGGGAAATTGCCGGGGAGAGGACCCGGCCGGCCAGGAATGACCAGGTCGCCAGCGGCATCGCGGGGAGCTTTCTCGGCGAGGTGCTGTTCCGCATGTCAAGCCTCGTGCTCGAGCAGGACTCCGGCGTACCCCGGTTCTGGCGCGAGGTGGCCGCGGCGGCCATCTCGCCGTCCACCGGCTTCAACCGCCTGGTTTACGGAAACCGGTTCGACCCGGTGTTCTCCAGCCGCGACGCCCACTACTACAGCCGCCTGCAAATAGGGCTGAGCGCCGCCACGCGCAATGTGCAGGGCACCTCGACCACGCACAAGAACAACGAGGTGCTGGCCAACTACTACCTGGCCTACGGATTGCCGGGTCAGCGCGGCTACACCTACACCCGTCCGTTCGACTACTTTTCGTTCCAGTTCACCGCCTCGAGCGCGAACGTGTTCGAGAACATCCTCACCCGCGGCCTGCTGGTGGGTCAGACCTACGAGAAGGGCCAGGACTTCCGGGGCATCTGGGGGCTGTACGGCAGCTACGACTACATTTCGCCGCAAACCTACCGCATATCGAGCACCGCACTGTCGTTCGGAACCACCGTGCAGTGGTGGCTGTCGAAGGATGTCGCCCTGCAGGGGACCGCGCTGGCGGGCGCCGGATATGCGGCCGTCGGGACGATCCGCGGCGGCGCCTCGGGGGAGTACCACTACGGCGTGGCGCCGCAGGCCCTGGTGGCCATGCGCCTGCTGTTCGGCGACCGCGCGGCCCTGGAGGTGACCGGTCGGGAATACTTCGTGAACCATGTCGGCTCGCGCAGCGTGGGCGGGCGTGACAACATCGCCCGCGCGGACATCTCGCTGACGTATCGCATCGCCAAACGCCACTCGGTCGCCCTCAAGTACCTGTGGAACCGCCGCGACGCGACCTATTCCTTCCTCGGCAACGGGACACAGGAACGCTCCACCCTGGGAATCTTCTACAGCTACGACGGCGACAACAACTTCGGCGCGGTCGACTGGCGTTGACGCGCGCGCCGCGTGCCGCGCCGCGCCCGGATCCCATCACGGAACCCGACCCTGGAGCGTTGACTCAGTAGCGATAGGCCAGCCCGGTGCTGATGTAGCTGTTCCATGCACGCTGGGCCAGCGG
>JANNDB010000547.1:0-2497 GCA_031387285.1 Betaproteobacteria bacterium
CACATCTACAAGATGAACTACGCGCTGATGCTGGCCGATCATGTCGCGAAAGGCCGAGCCTGCACGGTTGCCTGCATCGAGGTCGCGCGCGAGGAAGCCAAGGCGTTCGGCGTGATGGCGGTGGACGCGCAGTGGAACATCACCGATTTCGTCGAGAAGCCAGCCGAGCCGCCCTGTGTGCCGGGAAGCACCGACCGCTCACTGGCCAGCATGGGCATCTACATCTTCAATGCGCAATTTCTCTACGATGCGCTCGAGCGCGACATGGCCGACCCGGCATCGACGCATGATTTTGGCAAGGACATCATTCCGCGCGCGGTCCGCATGGGTCAGGCTGCAGCGCACCCGTTCGCCATGAGTTGCGTGACCAGCGGCCCCGACGAGGCGCCTTACTGGCGCGACGTCGGTACGATCGATTCCTACTGGGACGCCAACATCGACCTGACCGCCACCGATCCCCTGCTCAACCTGTATGACACGCGCTGGCCGGTCTGGACTTACCAGCCGCAACTGGCGCCGGCAAAGTTCGTACACAACGAGCCGGGCCGGCGCGGCATGGCCGCCGAGTCGCTGGTCTCTGGCGGCAGCATTATTTCGGGCGATGTGTTGCGCTCGGTGCTGTTCTCGCGGGTACGCGTGCACTCGTATTCGAAGATCGAGTGGTCCGTATTGCTTCCCGAGGTGGAGGTGGGGCGCCATGTGCGGCTGCGACGCGTGGTCGTGGACCGCGGCTGCCATATTCCCGACGGCATGGTGATCGGCGAAGATGCCAAGGCCGACTCGGAGCGCTTTTTTCGCACCGAAAGCGGCATCACGCTCGTGACGAAAGCCATGCTGGCTGCGTTGCCGGTTCCGTGAACACCGCGCCCGGTACCGGAGGCGCGGATGCGCTGGCGACGCACGCCCGGCCGTTGCGGCTGTTCCTCAGCGCCCGCGACACGGACGCACGGCTCACGGAACAGGCGGTGGCCGCGCAGACCCCCGCGCGCGGTGACCTGCCAGTGGTCATGGTCAACAGCCAACGCCGGTTTCAGACCATCGAGGGCTTTGGCGGTGCCTTTACCGAGGCGGCCGCGGTGACCTGGCAAAAGCTGGGTTCCCGGCAACAGGAACAGTTGCTGCGCGACTACTTCGACCCGCAGCACGGTCATGGGTACACGCTGTGCCGCGTGCACATGAACAGCTTCGACTTCGCACTGGACAACTATGCCCATGCGGCGACCGCCGGCGACCTTGAGTTATCGGAATTTTCGATCGAGCGCGACCGCCGCGCCCTGCTGCCGTTCATTCGCGCGGCGCAACGGGTGGCCGGCCAGCCGCTCAAGCTGCTGGTGTCACCCTGGAGCCCGCCGGGATGGATGAAGACCAACGGCGAGATGAACCACGGCGGCAGCCTGTTGCCCCAATACAGGACCGCCTGGGCGCGTTGTTTCGTGCGCTTTATCCAGGAGTACGCGCGCGAGGGCGTGCCCGTGTGGGGGGTGTCCGTTCAGAACGAACCGGCGGCCGTCCAGCGTTGGGACTCGTGCATCTTCAGCGCAGAGGAGGAGCGCGACTTCGTGCGTGACTATCTGGGCCCGGAACTGGCCAAGGCGGGGCTGGGGGATGTACGCATCGTGATATGGGACCACAACCGCGACCTGATGGTCGAGCGCGCCAGCGTGGTGTACTCGGACCCGCAGGCGTCGCGCTACGTGTGGGGTACCGGCTTTCACTGGTATGGAGAGAACCACTTCGACCACGTGCAACTCGTGCACGACGCCTGGCCCGACAAGCAACTGCTGTTCACCGAGGGTTGCCAGGAAGGCGGACCGCACCACGGGTCCTGGGAGCTGGGCGAACGGTATGCCCAATCCATGATCAATGACCTCAACCGCTGGACGGTTGGATGGATCGACTGGAACCTGCTGCTGGACCAGCACGGTGGCCCCAACCACGTCGGCAACTTGTGCAGTGCACCCGTGCTGGCGGACTGCGAGCAGGACCGGCTGGCCCACCAGAGTTCCTACTTCTACATCGGGCACTTTGCCCGCTTTGTGAGGCCTGGCGCGCGGCGGGTGTTGTGCGCCGCGTCGCGGGAGGCGCTGGAAACCGCCGCATTTGTCAATCCCGATGGGTCGGTGGCGACGGTGGTGATGAATCGCACACCACACGCGATCTCATTCGCGCTGCACTGTGATGAAACCTGGCTGCATTGCGAGTTGCCAGCCCGTTCTATTGCAACCTGCATTGTGGCTGGTCCATCCTGGGCAGGCCCAGCGTGACGGCTGCGCCAGGCCGCGGCCAACGCTGCGCTGCGGTGCGCGCGCGCGCGGACAGCGGCCGTGTCGACGTTGTGTTTGTTACTGGCGCTTTCCGGTTGCGGGGGTGGTGGTTCCGAGGGGACGGGGACCGGCGCGCTGTCAGCGCCGGCGGCGCCGCTGGCCGTGGCGTCGGCTCCCGTGGCGGTGGCACCCCCTGTTGTTGCGCCGGCCGGATACGTTCTGGTGTGGTCCGA
>JANNDB010000808.1:0-5149 GCA_031387285.1 Betaproteobacteria bacterium
CATTGAAGCCTTTTGCCACCACTGCCTCTGCGGCGTTGACGAAGTTTTCCGGCGTGCGTTCGGTGCGGTACCAGCCGTTGGCATAGGCCGCGACCGAATCGCGCACACGGCCGCCCAGCAGCTGGTGGATGGGCACACCCAGGGACTTGCCCAGGATGTCCCAGCAGGCGACCTCGATGGCTGCCACTGCCGTGCGGTGGATATGCCCGCCATCGAGCGAAACACTGTCCATCAGGTGTTTGGACAACTCGTTCACGCGGCGCGGGTCCCGGCCCACGGCCAGGTGGGAGAGTTCGTGCACCGCCGCCTCGGTGGTCTTGATGAAGCCGTTCAGCGTGCCCTCGCCTATGCCGTGCAGGCCGGTGTCGGTGTGGACCTTGAGCAGCATCCAGTTTTTCCAGCCGGCGCTGACGCAGACGGTTTCGATTTGGGTGATCTTCATGGTGGCTTCTTGCTCAAGCAGTGGAAACGCGGCGCTGCAGATTTCCACGCGCGAGGAACTCCTCGCGCAGCGCAACCCCCAGGCCAGGGCTGAATCCGTCCAGCTGTGCGCGGCCGTGGGCAATCGGCAGTGCGGGCGTGACGACTTCGCGGTAATACCCCTCGCAGAAACCGCGCACGGTCTCCATGATCATGGCGTTCGGAATCGCGGCGCACAGCTGCAGGCAGGCGAACAGGTTCACCGGCCCGGTGCAGTCATGCGGGGCAATCGACAGGTGGTGGGTATCGGCCATGGCGGCAATTTTCACAGCCTCGCTCAGGCCGCCGGTCCAGATGATGTCGGGCATGACCACATGGGCGCATTCCGCGTCCAGGATGCGGCGAAAGGCATGGCGCGTGAACAGCCGCTCGCTGACCGCCTGGGGAATTCGTGACTCGCGCGCCAGCCGCGCCAGGTCATCGGCACTGTCGGGCTGCAGGAAGTCTTCCATCCACATCACGTCGTACGGTTCCAGCGCGCGCGCGATGCGCAGGGCGCAGTTCAGGTCCCAGCGGCCGTGGCCTTCGAGCGCAATCTGCATGCGGTCCCCAACGGCCCGGCGAATCTCCTGCACGGTCCACAAGCCCTGCTGCAGCTCGTCGGGCAAGAGGTCGTGCCCGACCGGACCCGCAGCCGACCAGCCGGCGGGACCGACAGCACCGCGCACCTGCATCTGCGGCGCAAAACGGTCCCACGGCCAGACCTTCATGGCCGTGATGCCTTGCGCCAGCAAGTGCTGGGCGAGCTCGCCCGGGCGCTCCAGGAAAGCCGTCTGGTCGGCGTAGAGGGGCGTATCGACGCAGGTGTTGTAGATGCGAATGCTGTCGCGCGTCTGCCCGCCCAGCAACCGCAGCACCGGTTGCCCGGTGTGCTTGCCCAGCAGGTCCCACAAGGCCAGGTCGATGGCGGAGATGGCGCGCATTTCAGCGCCGGCATGGCCGAAGAAGTTGGCGCAGGAGAACAACGAATGCCAATGGCGCTCGCGGTCAAATGCGGATTGCCCCAGCAGCAGCGGCGCCGCGAAATCGTGCACGACGGCTTCAACGGCAGCCGGTATGTAGAAGGTCTCGCCCAGGCCGCTCAGGCCATCGTCCGTGTGCATCTGCAGCCACAGCAGATTCGGATGATCGGGTGAGCGCAGGGTCTCGATGCGGCGGATCTTCATGCGAGCGGCTCGGGCCAAACCAGGGGAAACAAGGCATCGTCCATGGGCGCGCCATCGGCCAGCCGTTCGGCCAGGCCGGGAAACGGCGGGGAAGTGCGCCAGCGGCGCATGGCATGGCGGCTGTCGTCACCCAGGTAGCGCGCAGAAAAAACACGCCGCCGCTGCCCCGGCCCGGTACCGCTGCTGGCGTGCAGCGTGAGCATGTGGAACGCCAAGGCATCCCCTGGCTCAAGCGCCCAGGCGAGCTGGCGGAAATGCTGCGTGTCGCCCTCTATGTCGGGTAGCTCCTGCAGCGAGCCGTCCGCAAACCAGCGCGCCTCGCGGTCTCGGAATGTGCGCGGCATATACCAGGTGCCGGCATGGGACCCGGCGACAAATCGCAGTGTGCTCGCCAGCGGCACCGGGTCCACCGGTATCCAGAAGCTCACGTTCTGCCGCCCGCTCACGTTGTAGTAAGGCTGGTCCTGGTGCCAGGGCGTGGGCTGGCGCGTACCCGCCTCCTTGACCAGCATGTGGTCGTGGTACAGCCGTACGGTGCGGCTCTGCATGAGTTGGGCGCTGATATGCGGAAGGGCTGAATGCAGCAGGATGTCGCGGTAGTCCGGATTCTCCTGCCAGGTGCAGAAGTCCTCTACAAATCGGCCCGGATCGTCCGGCTCGCTGGCCACCAGCGCCAACGGGCTGGGACGGGCCAGGTTGCAGTCGATGCCGCGCGCGAGCTGCGCCACCTCGGACGGTTCCAGGATGCCACGCAGCAGGACAGCGCCATCGCGGGCGAAATCCCGCACGATCCGCTCGTCCAGGTCGTGCAGCGCTGCCAGGGTGGCCGGGGGCGTCATGCCAGAGTCGAGAATATCTTGCCGGGATTCATCAGATTGTCCGGGTCCAGCGCGTGTTTGAGCATGCGCATCACGTCCACCCCTTCGCCGTGTTCGGACTGCAGGTACTTGAGTTTGCCCAGACCGACGCCGTGTTCACCGGTGCAGGTGCCGTCCATCGCCAGCGCCCGGTGGATGAGACGCTCGTTGATGCGCTCGGCCTCAGCCAGTTCGCGCGGATCGTCGCGCATGACGCGAAACCCCAGGTGGAAGTTGCCGTCACCTACATGGCCGACCAGCGGCGCCTTGAGGAAGCTGCCCTTCAGGTCTTCCTTGGTCTGCAGGATGCATTCAGCCAGGCGGGAGATCGGCACGCACACATCGGTGGCCCAGATTTCGCAACCCGGGCGCATCGCCTTGCTGGCATAGGTGACGTCGTGACGCGCCTTCCACAAGGCGTTGCGCTCCTCGGGCCGGGTGGCCCAGGTGAACGCGCCACCACCGTGTTCATTCACCAGCGCCTGCACCGTTTCGGCCTGTTCCTTCACGGCGGCATCGCTGCCGTGGAACTCGATGAACAGCGTGTCCTTGAGCGGGAAATCCATCTTCGAATAGCGGTTGATCGCGTCCACCGCGTCCGGGTCGATGAGTTCGATGCGCGCCACCGGGATGCCAAGCTGTATGACCTGGATCACGGCGTTCACGGCGCTGCCGATGTCGTCGAAGGAACACACGGCCGCAGCCATCGCCTCGGGAACACCAAAGAGCCGCACCGTCACCTCGGTGATGATGCCCAGCGTCCCTTCCGAACCCACGAACAGGCGCGTCAGGTCATACCCCGCCGCCGATTTGCGGGCCCGGCGCGCGGTGCGGATGATGCGCCCGTCGGCCAGCACGACCGTCAGCGACAGTACGTTTTCGCGCATGGTGCCGTAACGCACGGCGTTCGTGCCGGACGCGCGCGTGGCGGCCATGCCGCCGAGCGAGGCGTTGGCACCCGGGTCGATCGGAAAGAACAGGCCGAGATGGCGCACATGCTCGTTGAGTTGCATACGCGTTACGCAGGCCTGCACCGTGACGTCGAGGTCCTCTGCGCTGACGCGCAACACGCGGTCCATGTGCGCCAGGTCCACCACCACCCCGCCCAGGTGCGGAATCACGTTGCCCTCGAGCGAGGTGCCGGTGCCGTAGGCGACCACAGGCGTGCCATGCGCGCGGCAGATACACACGATCTCGGCCACCTCCTCGGTGCTTTCCGGGAACACCACGGCATCCGGACGGTGCGGGCTGTGCCAGGACTCGTCCTTGGCATGGTGGTCGCGCACACCGGCTGTTGTGGACAGGCGTTCGCCAAAGCGTGCGCGCAGCGCGGCTATGGCGGCCTGGTGGGCCAGGGTTTCATATGTCATGGCACTGAGCCCAAGCAGCTGACCATCACCCGCCGCCCGGCTTTGTCTCCAGTTCGTCAGATGGTCTTTTTCGGTATATTATTATAATACCTTAAACGGTCAACCAGCCAATCAACCGACCCAGCGCCGGGCGTTGTGCCACAGCTGCATCCACGGACTGTGCTGCTCTGGCGGCAGATTCGTCCAGCTCATCTGAATATTGCGAAACACCCGCTCGGGGTGCGGCATCATGGCGGTGAAGCGGCCATCAGCCGTTGTCACTGCAGTGAGGCCACCGGGGCTGCCGTTCGGATTAAAGGGATATGTCTCGGTAGGCGCGCCATGGTTGTCGGTAAAGCGCATGACGGCAATCACTTGGGCTGGGTTGCCGCGCCCGCCTTTGGCAGGCGTGAAATTGGCAAAACCTTCGCCATGCGCGACGGCGATGGGCAAACGGCTGCCGGCAATGCCTGCGAAGAAGAGTGAGGGTGACTCCAGCACTTCCACCATCGACAAACGCGCCTCAAAACGCTCACTTTGGTTGGTGGTGAAACGCGGCCAATCTTGCGCGCCCGGAATGATGTCAGCCAGCTCGGCAAACATTTGGCAACCGTTGCAGACGCCCAGGCCAAAAGTGTCGCTGCAGCCAAAAAAGGCGGTGAATTGGTCGGCCAGCACCGGGTTGAAAGTGATGGAGCGTGCCCAGCCGATGCCTGCGCCCAGGGTGTCACCGTAACTGAAGCCACCGCAGGCAACGACGCCGACAAAGTCCTGCAGTTTCGCGCGGCCTGTTTGCAGGTCAGTCATGTGGACATCAAACGCCTCGAAACCCGCTTCAGTGAAAGCGTAGGCCATCTCGACGTGGGAGTTGACGCCCTGCTCGCGTAATACGGCGACGCGCGGGCGAGTCAACATGAGCGCGGCAGATTGGGGCGCTGGGCCGGCAGTGGCTGAGTGAGCCGCCGCTGGTTCAGGGTTCGACCCGTGTACTATCAAATTAGAAGCTGCATGATCAATATCTGCCTGATCTGACGCACCAAGGCTCTTCACGTAAAAGTGCAAACCTGGATTGGAAGGGTCGCCCACCGCAGCATGTTCTGCGTCCGCGCACAGGGGGTTGTCGCGCAACTTGCAAAATCTGCCAACTGGTGTTGTCCCAAACCTGGTGCAAATCTTGCAGCTTGGCCGTGAAAACTGCCTTGGCATCCCGCCAGATTTGCACTTCGCCAACCCCGGTTTGAATCGCCGCACCGATCGGCCGCGTCTTGCCGATGAAATGGCTGAACTTGCTCAAGCC
>JANNDB010000819.1:0-1918 GCA_031387285.1 Betaproteobacteria bacterium
TCCTTGTAGGTGGAGGCCCGCACCGGCCCGTTGCCGTTGAGCGCCGCCTTCAGCGTGTTCTCCTTGGACGACAACTCCCTGATCAGGCTCCAGGCAAGCGCCTTGTTGCGCGCGCTCTTCGGAATGCACATGGCCCAGAACTCGGTCTTGGCAGGTGCCGAATCGCGGTATTTGCCCTGCATCTCGCGCGCCGCCGGCAATGCCATCACCTTGATGCTGCCGGGGTTCTTCGATTTGTCCTTGTCGTTGTAGAACTGGTTGCGGCCAAAGGAATTGATGGTCATCGCCACCCGGCCGGTCTGCATCCAGGTGTTGACCTCTTCTCCCTTGATGGCCGCCCAGTTGCGTGGCATCACGCCAGCGGCATACATCTCGCGCAGGGTCTGCACGGCACGCAGCATCGGTCCCTCGTTGATCACCAGCTTGAAGTTCTGGTTGATGAAGTCCCCGTCGTAGGCGCGCGCCATATCGATCACATTGGGGTAGTTGTCCCCCTCGATCAGGAAACCGAATACCTGCGAGCCGTCAGGGCGGGTGAACGTGAGTTTTTTGGCAGCCTCAATGACATCTTCGAAGGTCTTGGGGATCGGTACGCCGCGCTCCTTGAAGATCGCCTCGTTGTAGTGAAAACCGGTGGTGGCATGACGCTGCGGCACGGCGTACTGCTTGCCACCAAACTTCATCGCCGACACGAGGCCGGGGAAAAGGTCCGCCGCGTCTTCCAGCGGATCGGACTTGAGGAAGGCATCGAGCGGCTCCAGCAGATTGGCCACGTTGGGTGTCGCGCGGGTGTTGACCATGAAAGCCAGGTCGATCGACGTGGACCCCAGGCTGGCCTCGCGGAACAGGCGCTCGTGCAACGGGCCGGTGTCCAGCGTGACCCAGTCGATGCCAATGCCGTTGCGCTTGCTCCACTCCACCGTGGCGTCGCCGCCCTTGGCACCGGTCAGCACCGACATGTGGACGCGGTGTGACAGGACGGTCAGCTTTTCCGGCTTGGACTGGGACAGCGCCAGCGCAGGGGACATCAGGACCGAGGCGGAACTACTGGCTTGAATGAAATCGCGGCGATTCATCATGGCGGTCTCCTCTTGGGAAAAACATACTAGCATGATCGCTAGCCCGGCACAGGAGGACCTGCCGGCGGCCGCGCACCAGCTGCGGGTGGTCGCCGGAAGCGGCTAATGCTTCAGGAAAATGCGCACGACCATCATCCCGCCCGCGCCCCCTCGATGCTCAACAGCGGGCCACCCGGCTGCACATAGATCGTCTGCCGCCCATCCGCAAACCCAATCCCCGCCGCCTTCAGCGCCGCCTCCAGCCGCTTGATCGCCTGGGCCCGCACATCGAACTGTTTGCCCGGCGTGGTTTCGAACTTGCAGCGGAATAGCTTCACGCCCGGGTCGATGCGCGAGAGCTTGCCTTTGAGCGGTTCGCGCAGCAGGTGCCCGACTTCCTCGTCCTGCAACATCGCCTCGCCGACCTTCTTGATCAGCTTGCGCACGACTTCGCTGTCCACGTCTATCGGCAACGGCAGGTTGAATTTTTCGATCACCCAGTCGCGTGAGTTGTTGCGTACGGTGCCGAGCGCGCCATAGGGCACGAAATGCAGCGGGCCGTTGTGGTGGCGCAGCGCCACGGTGCGCAGCGTGATGCGCTCCACCGTGCCCTTGGTCGTGCTGCCGCTTTCTATGTACTCACCGACGCGAAATGCATCTTCGGCCAGGAAGAAGATTCCGGCGATCACATCGCGCACCAGGGCCTGGGCCCCGAAGCCGAGCGCCAGCCCGAGCACGCCGGCGCCGGCGAGCAGTGGCGTGATCTCGATGCCGATCGCCCACAGCGACGACAGCATGAGCATTACGAGCAGGACCATGGCAGCCGTTACACGCAGCAGCGGCAGCAGCGTCAACAGCCG
>JANNDB010000824.1:0-2769 GCA_031387285.1 Betaproteobacteria bacterium
GGATTCTCCACGCGTGGGCAACCGGGGTTTTTCGGGCAGCCCGGGTGCTGCCACCTTCCGCTGCGCCGACGGCTGGATATCCACCGCAGGCAACACCCTGCGCCAGTTTCGCGCCCTGTGCGAGGTATTGGGCTTGCCCGGCCTGCCGGACGACCCGGAGTTGATCGACCAGGCCGCGCTGGAGCGTGGCGGGTTTCTGGTGGCGCGTGATCCGGCGCGCCTGCATGGGCGTCTGGCCGAAGCGATGGCGCGTTTTCCGGTGGACGCGCTTGAAACACAATTGGCGCGCCGCGAGGTGCCCTGTGCCCGGTTGCGCCGCCTGAGCGAGGTGGTGGCGCTGGCGCAGCAGGGTGGGGTGATGACGCTGCCGGTGCGCAAGACGGCTTATCCGCAAGGCGTGATGACCGACTTCGGGCCGGGTTACAAGGCTGACCGGCTGGACGAACCTGTGCTGGCGCCGGCGCCGCGGCTGGGGCAGGATAGCGCCGCCATATTGGGTGAACTGGGTTTGTCGGTGGCAGAGATCGAAGCGCTGGCGGCGGCGGGAGTGGTGCGCTGCAGGGCCGGCTCTTAGCCATTTCCGAAACAAGGAGTCTTGATCACGGACGCGCCGATCATGTCCGGGCGCTGCGAACCAGCCTCACGCGGCCCGACTCACTTCGCGGCGAACGATCCGCGACAACACGTCACCCATCGATGCACGCGCCAGTGCCATGTCATAGTCGGTCTGCAAACCCAACCAGAACTCGGCGCTGGTGCCGAAATACTGGGCCAAGCGCAAGGCCGTATCGACGGTGACGGCACGCCGTTGGCGCACCACATCGTTGATGCGCGGTCCCGGAACCTGCAAGGCAATGGCCAAGGCATTCGCGGTCAATCCCAGCGGGATCAGAAACTCCTCGCGCAACACTTCGCCAGGATGGATGGGCCGCATGCCGTTGATGATGGCTTCCATGACTTGTTCCCTTCAGTGGTAATTGACAATTTCAACATCCCACGCATCGCCCTGATCGAACCGAAAGCAAATTCGCCATTGGTCGTTGATGCGAATGCTGTGCTGGCCTTTGCGGTCGCGTTTGAGTGCTTCCAGGCGATTGTTGGGTGGTACGCGCAGATCATCGAGCCGCGTGGCGCGGTGCAGCATCTGCAACTTGCGTTCCGCCACCGCGCGAAAGTTCACATATGTGGCAATGGGCTTTCCCTCGAACAAGGCGCGGGTTGGCGTGCTCTTGAACGATCGGATCATGGCTCGCATTTTATAACGCGTGGCGTTAGACGCCAAAGGCTTGTTCGCCGTTTCCCGAAGCCATGCCAAAACCGGTCGCCAAGTTGACCTGAAATTCAAATTCGTCACAATTTCCGAAAACACCACTACAGTGCAGAGCTGGCTGGGAAAGGCGAAGAGACCTATACTGTTGTTTTGCACAGTATATCTCCTGCCTGCCTTGTTCCATGCCACAGTCAGCCTCCGTTCTTCCTGTCGATGCGAATGCCAGCGTCTGGCGCGCCGCTGAACTGGCGCATCCGGCCGGGGAGGTGCTGGCCACCGGCTACGCTGCGCTCGATGCCGAGTTGCCGGGCGGCGGCTGGCCGGTTGGCGCGTTGGTGGAAATATTGCAGGCGCAGAGCGGCCAGAACGAATGGCGCTTGCTGCTGCCAGCGCTGGCCCGCTCCGGCGCCGGCCCGGTCGTGCTGGTCGGGGCACCCCACACGCCCTTTGTGCCGGGGTTGGCGGCCCAGGGCTTGCCGCCCGAGCGCCTGTTGCTGGTGTCGGCGGCCACGCCGGCCAGCCGCATGTGGGTATGTGAACAGGCCCTGCGCTGCACCGATGTGACGGCCGTGCTGGGCTGGTTGCCGCAGGCCCGCGCCGATCAGCTACGGCGACTGCAGATGGCCGCCAGCGAACACGCCAAGCTGCTTTTCGTGATGCGTCCGGCATCGGCGCAAAGCGAATCATCCCCCGCCGTATTGCGTCTGCTGGTGGCTGCGCAGGCGGATGGTGAAACCTTGCAACTGGAGTTGCTCAAGCGGCGCGGCCCGCCTTGCACGCAGGCGGTGCTTTTGCCCGCGCGTGTGGGCCGGCTGGCGGCTTTGCTGGCGCAGCGTCGCGACCCCGAAAAAAGCCGTGGACACGCTGTGCGATTACTTCCTGACGCACAGCGCGCCGGCTGCGACGCGAACACCGGCAGCATCGAGCTTGGCGTACTGAATAGCTAAAATGGCTAATCAACAATGCCGGAGCAACGCCATGCAAGTCACGGCCACACAAGCCAAGAACCGATTTGGCGCCATGTGTACCCACGCAAAAACAGAACCGGTTTTTGTGGAAAAAAATGGGCGAATCGACACCGTTATTGTGTCGGCCCAACAGTTCGAAGCGATGAAATCCGCAGGTCAACCCAGAACATTGGCACAACGCAAACGGGCATTTGAGCAGACGCACAAGGCCTGGATTGAAGAGCAAAACACCCGCTTCGAGAAAAGCGGGCTGTGGTGTGACGACCTGCGGGTTTGGTAGGACGTTCCCCGGTTTCACGTGATCGCCCGGCCCCATGCAATACGACGTTTATGACAATTCGAGCCCGCGCATGCGAGATCGGTACCCTTATGTCGTCGATATCCAAAGCGACCTGCTGAGCAGTCTGGCAACACGGTTGGTGGTGCCACTTGCAGTTACGACGCTTGCCGCCCATGACTTGCCGCGGCAGCTTTGCCCGCTGATTCCGGTCAAAGGGAAGAATCTGATGCTGGTGGCTTTTGAGGCGGCGC
>JANNDB010000825.1:0-4191 GCA_031387285.1 Betaproteobacteria bacterium
CGGCACCTTCGCGCTCGGCGCGGTAATGCTCGAGCAGGCCGCTGTGCGCCAGCACCTGCTCAATAATTTCGCGCAACGACAAGCCCTGCGTCTGCGCCCGCAGAGTGGCCATGCCCGCCACAAACGCCCCCATGTTCACACCCGCCTTGCCCGACACCGACGCCACCGCATCGTGCAGGCTGCGTCCGCAAGCACGCGCGGCATCCTGCACCTGCTCCAGACTGCGCGCGCCGATACCACGCGGCGGAAAATTGACCACCCGCAAAAAACTCGTATCGTCGCCCGGGTTCTCCAGAATGCGCAGATAAGCCAGCGCATGCTTGATTTCGGCACGCTCGAAAAAGCGCAACCCCCCATACACGCGGTACGGCATGCCAACGTTGAACAACGCGGTTTCGATGACCCGGCTTTGCGCATTGCTGCGGTACAACACCGCGATTTCGCTGCGCGCGCTGCCGTCGCGCACCAGTTGGCGCATCTCGTCCACCATCCACTGCGCCTCGGCCAGGTCGCTGGTGGATTCGAACACCCGCACCGGCTCGCCGGGCCCTTGATCGGTACGCAGGTTTTTACCCAGGCGCTTGTTGTTGTGGCTGATCAGCGCATTGGCGCTGTCCAGGATATTGCTGTAGCTGCGGTAGTTCTGCTCCAGCTTGATCTGGTGTTGCACGCCGAATTCACGCACAAAGTCGGCCATATTGCCCACCCGGGCACCGCGAAAGGCATAGATGCTCTGGTCGTCATCACCCACCGCCATGACCGAGCCCGCAGCGTGGTGCAGCGCCTCATCACCCGCAGCGCCGCCCGCCAGCTGCTTGATCCAGGCATATTGCAGCTTGTTGGTGTCCTGGAACTCGTCGATCAGGATGTGGCGAAAACGCCGCTGGTAGTGCTCGCGGATCGGGTCGTTGTCACGCAGCACCTCGAAGCTGCGCAACATCAACTCGCCAAAATCGACCACGCCCTCGCGCTGGCATTGCTCCTCATACAGCTGGTAAATCTCGGTCTTGCGCCGCGTGTCTTCATCCCGCACCTCGACCATGTTCGGGCGCAGACCGTCTTCCTTGCAACCGCTGATGAACCACTGCGTCTGTTTGGCCGGAAAACGTTCGTCGTCGATGTTGAACTGCTTCATCAGGCGCTTGATAGCCGAGAGCTGGTCCTGCGTGTCCAGGATCTGGAAGCCCTGCGGCAGCGCGGCGATCTTGTAGTGCGCCCGCAGGAAGCGGTTGCACAGGCCGTGGAACGTGCCTATCCACATGCCGCGCACGTTCACAGGCAGCATGGCCGACAGGCGCGTCATCATCTCCTTGGCGGCCTTGTTGGTAAAGGTCACGGCCAGCACACCACCGGGCGACACCTGCCCGGTCTGCAGCAGCCAGGCGATACGCGTCGTCAATACGCGGGTCTTGCCGGAGCCGGCGCCGGCCAGGATCAGCGCATGTTCGTTGGGCAGGGTG
The DNA here is from genome assembly GCA_031387285.1 of Betaproteobacteria bacterium. GTDB lineage: Bacteria > Pseudomonadota > Gammaproteobacteria > Burkholderiales > Burkholderiaceae_C > CAISIP01. The sequence goes on from JANNDB010000825.1 coordinate 1,461, forward strand.
ACGGCGGCGCGCTGCTCGGCGTTCAGGTGTTGCAGCAGGGGACTGGCAGACGCGGCCGGGTGCGCGGTGATCGAGGACATGGAGCGATTGTAGAAAGCCACAACGCGCCCGCTGCTATAGAATCAATCACCGGGCCCAAGCATTTGTGGCCCGGTTTTTGTTTTTGCGGCCCCGCTCGCCGCAAGAGCCCCGACCGGGTCCAGTCCAAGCGCCCACCTGTTACCCACAACAGTCCTTCTGGAGCTTGGAAATCATGGAAATATTCGACTACGAGAACATCCTGCTGCTGCCGCGCAAGTGCCGCGTGGAGAGCCGTTCAGAGTGCGACGCCAGCACCGAACTCGGCGGGCGGCGCTTTCGCATACCGGTGGTGCCGGCCAACATGAAGACGGTGGTGGACGAATCCATCTGCGTCTGGCTGGCGCAGAACGGCTACTTCTACGTGATGCACCGCTTCGATCTGGACAACCTCGTCTTCGTGCAGAACATGAAGGCGCGCGGCCTCTATGCATCGATCTCGCTGGGCGTGAAGAAACCGGACTACGAAACCGTGGACAAGCTCATCGCGCGCGGCCTGACACCCGACTACATCACCATCGACATTGCGCACGGCCACGCCGACAGCGTGAAGAACATGATCGCCTACCTGAAGGAGAAGCTGCCCGCGTCCTTCGTCATCGCCGGCAACGTCGGCACGCCCGAGGCAGTGATCGACCTGGAGAACTGGGGCGCCGACGCCACCAAGGTCGGCATCGGGCCGGGCAAGGTCTGCATCACCAAACTCAAGACCGGTTTTGGCACCGGCGGCTGGCAGCTTTCGGCGCTCAAGTGGTGCGCGCGCGTGGCCACCAAGCCCATCATTGCCGACGGCGGCATCCGGGAACACGGTGACATCGCCAAGAGCATCCGTTTTGGCGCGACCATGGTGATGATCGGCTCCATGCTGGCCGGCCATGAAGAAAGCCCGGGCCAGACCGTGGAAGTGGACGGCCGCCTTTTCAAGGAATACTACGGTTCGGCGAGCGACTTCAACAAGGGCGAATACAAACACGTTGAAGGCAAGCGCATCCTGGAGCCGATCAAGGGCAAGCTATCGGAGACCATGGTCGAGATGGAGCAGGACATCCAGAGCTCCATCAGTTATGCGGGCGGCAAGAAGTTGCTCGACATCCGCAAGGTGAACTACGTGACGCTGGGCGGCGACAACGCCGGCGAACACCTGCTGATGTAGGCGCCGCAGGGATGCGCCGCCGCCTCGGACTGGCGACGCTCTTCGAAAAAGCCGCTCAGGCAAGCCCGAGCAGACCCCGCGCCAGCGTGTTCAGGCGTGTGCCCGGTTGCACCAGTGCATCGAGCACGCTGAAATGGTTCAGGCTGTCCAGCGCCTCGCACACCGGCACTGTCGTTGCGCCCCAGGCTGACCGGATCAGCTGGCACTGCCGCAGAAATTCGGGGCTCTCATCGGCGCCGGCCACCGCATGCAAAACCACGCCCGTGTGCGGCGCCGGCATCCAGGCCGGGCTGGCGCGCAGCGCGTCCGCGGCAGTCAACTGCAAGGTCGCCTGCAGATACGGCGTGCGCCGGATCGACTCCAGCTCGTGCAGACCGGAGATTGACAGGCCGTTGCGAACCAGTTGGGCCGGCAACGAGGCATCGTAGGCCCGCCAGTCGCAGGCCATCAGCGTGGCCGTGAGATGGCCCCCCGCCGAATGCCCGGACACCGTGATGCGCGCCGGGTCGCCGCCATAACGCGCTATGTTGCGCCAGGTCCATGCCAGCGCCTGCACCATCTGCAACACGATGCCAGGGATGGTCTGCGGCTGTTCAGGCGTGCCCGGGCACAAGTTGTAGCTCGGCAGCACCACGCAAGCGCCCGTGGCGGCCAGTGCGCCGCCGACAAAGGAGTGCTCGGACTTGGACAACATGCGCCAGTAGCCGCCATGGATGAACACCAGCACCGGTGCATTGGACGACGCCGCGGGGAAGATATCGAGGCGCTCGCGTTCCCGCGTGCCATAGGGAAGGTCCAGCACGCAATTGCCGGACGAGCGGGCCTGCTCCGAGCGGCCAATCCATGATTTCAGATAGTCCGCAAAAGCCGGCACCCTGGCGCCGTTGTTGTACATGCTGTCATACCACTGCGGGGGGTGTTGCCTGGCCATGTGGAGTCTCAATCAAGGAAAAAGGGATGGCACATTGTCAACCAACCGTCCGGCTTGCGGCGTGGCTAGAATGATTGCACGTGGGGGGGTAGCTCAGCTGGGAGAGCGCTGCGTTCGCAATGCAGAGGTCGGGAGTTCGATCCTCCTCCTCTCCACCACTCACATTAGGCCAGACTTGCTCTGGCCTTTTTCTTGGGCCCGGGAAGCCCAGTGCTGGCGGGGCTCCGGGGGAAATGCGAATGCTGGCACCCCGGATTCGGGCCTGTTCTTGGCCTCCAAACCCGCCCATCCCGTCTCTATTCTCTGTTTGTGCGGAGGTCGCCATTCGCACGAACCCCAGGATCCATGCGGGTTTCGGGGCGGTGGTTTGCGCTGAACATCGCATGCCAGTCCTGATTCACAAATCACTGTCACGCCCGAACAGGCAGAAAAACCGCCACGGATGCGGTCCGCAAGGCGGTCTCAAGAAATGACTATCCGCCATCGGGCACAGAGAACTTCCTGCGCGATCTTGTGGCCACCATGCCCCGAGAAAAGCGGGCCGGCCAGACCGCGCTCGGCCTGCTACG